>JBMNPP010000104.1:0-9499 GCA_050943675.1 Brooklawnia sp. | reverse complement strand
TTGAGCTGGGGTATGTGGGCAGCAACGGCAAGCGATTCTGGTTGACCCCGAAGATCCTTTCGCTCGGTTACGCCTACCTGTCGACGATGTCGCTGGCCGAGGTCGCCCAACCGCACCTGGCCGAGTTGTCGGCCCAGGTTGGCGAGTCCGCCTCGATCAGTGTGCTCGAATCCGGTGACGTGGTCTACATCGCCCGCCATTCGGTGCGCCGCATCATGAAGGCCAATATCAATGTGGGCACGCGTTTCCCAGCGCACGCGACGTCCATGGGCCGGGTCATCCTGGCCAGCATGGACGATGAAGAACTGGACGCCTGGTTCGAGCGGCACCCACCGGTCCAGTTGACCGAGAACACCATCACTGCACCCGAGGAGTTGCGGGAAATCCTGGCGCAGGTACGCCGCGATGGCTGGGCGATGTGCCTGGAAGAACTCGAACCCACACTCTGCTCGGTCGCAGCGCCCGTACACGACCAGAGCGGCCGGTCGATCGCGGGAGTCAACGTGTCGATCGCCGGTTCCGGCACCCAGACCGCCTCCACGCTGATGCGATTCCTGGAGCCGCTGCTTGACACAGCACAGGCGATCACCACCGATTACCTGCGGGTCCAGCAGGCCTGAGCAACAACAGGGCCCGGCATCTCGCATGCGCGGTCCACCGGGCCCTGTAAGCCAGTTGGCTCAATCGACCATGACCCCGACCTCGTCGGTTTCGCGGTAGTCGAAGCCAGTGATCTGCCGCAGTTCGGCGTCGGTGATCCCGGCAGCCTTCTTCACCAGCACCGGGCCCGACTCGTCGAAGTCGAAGACCGCATACTCGGTCACCACCGTGTTGACCTTGCCAATCGCGGTCAACGGCAGGCTGCACTCATCGAGCAGCTTGGGGTTGCCATCACGGTCGGTATGCCGCATCGAGATGATCAGCCGTTTGGCACCATTGACCAGGTCCATCGCGCCGCCCACGCCGAGCTGGGCAGCACCAGGGACGATCCAGTTGGCGATGTCGCCGGTCCGCGACACCTCCAGGCCACCGATGACTGCTGCGTCCACGTGCCCGCCGCGAATCATGCCGAAGGCGAAGGCGCTGTCGAAGTACATGCACCCGGGGGTCTCCAGGACGGGCTGGCGTCCCGAATTGATCAGGTCGGGCAGTTCTTCACCTGGCTCGGCCAGTGCCCCTACCCCGAGCATGCCGTTCTCGCCCTGCACGTAGATCAGGTCATTGTCGAGGTAATTGGCGACCATATTGGGGATACCCACCCCCAGGTTGATCACCATCGCCTCGGTCGTGTCATTGAACAGGGCGGCCACATTGCGGGCAATCCTTACGGCCACCTGCTCCTTGGTGAGGGTTTCCATTGCTGCCTCAGCTCCGTTCCGGCGTCAGGACGACGCGGTCGATGAACACGTGCGGTGTGACGATCTCTTCAGGGCAGAGCGCGCCCGAATCGACCACCTCGGACACCTGCACGATGCAGTGCTTCGAGGCCATCGCCATCGCCGGATTGAAGTTGCGCGCCACCCGCTGGTAGACGAGGTTGCCCAGCCCGTCAGCCTTGTGGGCCTGGATCAACGCGATGTCAGCGGTCAAGGCACGCTCCAGGATGTAGGTGATGCCGTTGACCTCGCGGTGCTCCTTGCCCTCGGCCAGCAGGGTGCCGACCCCGACCTCGGTGTAGAAGGCCGGGATGCCATGGCCGCCAGCCCTGATCGCCTCGGCGAAGGTGCCCTGGGGAATCAGGGTCACCTCGATCTCGCCAGCGGTGTAGGCCTCGGCCACTTTCGGGTTCCAGGTGTAGTAGTTGCCGATCAGTGCCTTGATCATCCCGTTTTCAAGTAGCCTGCCCAGCCCCTTGCCGGGGGAACCCAGGTCATTGCTGATGACGGTCAGTTCCTTGCGGCCACTGTCGACCAGGGCATCGATCAGGTAGTCCGGGGTGCCCTTCTGGCCGAAGCCACCGACCAGGATGCGGTCGCCGTCCTGGATGATCTGCATCGCCTCTTCGGCGGCGACCAGTTTGCTCTTCGGTTTCATCGTGGTCTCCTGTCAGATGCGGGTGTTCTCGAGGACGACTGCCTGGCCCTGACCCACGCCGATGCACAACCCTGCCACGCCCCACTTGATGCCGCGCTGCACCATCGAGCGGGCCGCGGTGAGCAGCAGCCGGATGCCCGAGGCACCCAGCGGGTGGCCGATGGCGATTGCACCACCGTGCGGGTTGACGATCTCGGGGTCGATCGGCCACTGCCGCACGCAGGCCAGCGACTGGGCAGCGAACGCCTCGTTGAGCTCGACCAGGCCGACATCGGCCCAGCCGATCCCGGCCCTGGCCAGCGCCTTGTTGGCGGCCTCGACCGGTGCGATACCGAAGAACTGCGGCTCGACACCATGCATACCACGCCCGGCGATGCGCACCAGCGGCTCGGCGCCCAGCAGGTCGCCGGCACTGTCCGATCCCAGGAAGAGCGCTCCCGCGCCATCCGACAACGGTGATGCGTTGCCTGCGGTCACTGTCCCGTCGGGGCGGAAGGATGGCCGCAGTGCGCCCACCTTCTCGATGGTCGAATCGGGACGGATCGATTCGTCCCGGTCGAGTTCGACGCCAGCCACCTGGATTACCTGGTCGGCGTAGAAGCCCTCATCCCAGGCCTGGGCGGCCAGCCGGTGCGAGCGCACCGAGAACTCGTCCTGGTCGGCGCGGTTGACGTCATACTTCTCGCGCAGTTGTTCGGTGCTCTCACCCAGTGAGGCCGTCCACTGGGCGGGCATCGCCTTGTTCACCAGGCGCCAGCCCAGCGAGGTCGACGCCAGTTGGGCATCACCGGGCGGGAAGTCGCGCTCGGGCTTGAGCATCACCCATGGTGCCCGGGTCATCGACTCCACCCCACCGACCAGCATCAGGTCGGCGTCGCCGACCTCGATGGCACGAGAGGCGTGGGCGGCTGCGTCAAGACTTGAGCCGCACAACCTGTTCACGGTGGTGCCGGTCACGCTGGTGGGCAGCCCGGCCAGCAGGGTGGCCATCCGGGCGACGTTGCGGTTCTCTTCACCGGCGCCGTTGGCATTGCCGAACACTGCTTCGTCGATGCGCTCGGGGTCGAGGTCCGGGAACCGGGCAACCAGCGCCTTGACCACCTGCGCCGCCAGGTCGTCGGGACGGACACCCTTCAGGGCCCCGCGGAAACGTCCGAACGGGGTTCGAACACCGTCGTAGATGAATGAACCCGTCATCCCTGTACGCTCCCCGCGAAGTCGATGACAGCCCGGGCGTAGGCGTCCGGGGCCTCGATCGGGCTCACGTGGGCAGCAGGGACCTCGACGAAGGAGGCACCGGGCACCACGTCGGCGATCGTGGCGCGGGTCACCGCGGCCGGGGTCGGACCGTCATGGGTGCCGCCGATGGCCAGCAGGGGCACCGCGATACCGGCGATCTGCTCGGTCAGGTCGCAATCGCGCACTGCCCCGCAGGCGAAGGCGTACGAGCCGGCGTCAGTGGTCAGCAGCATGCCGTCACGCAGGCTGGCGAACAGTTCCGGATCGGATTCGCGCAGCTGCGCAGAGACCCAGCCACCGGCCACCGCATCAGCGATCGGCGCGATGCCCTGGCTGTTCACGGTCTCGATGCGGGTATTCCACGAATCAGCGGCACCGATCTTGGGCGCTGTATTCGACACGATCACGCCGTGGAAGCGCTCGGGTTGGTTGGCTGCCAGCCACAGGCCGGTCTGGCCACCCATCGACACCCCACAGAAGTAGGCCTTGTCGACCCCCGCATTGTCCAGGATGCCGATCACGTCGGCACCCAGTTCGGCCACGCCGTAGCCCTCGGTGACAGGTTCGGACTTGCCATGGCCACGCTGGTCGTAGCGGATGACATCGAAGTGCTGACGCAACTGCGGGAGCACCTCGTCCCACATGTGCAGGTTGGTGCCGAGCGAGTTGGAAAGGACGAGCACCGGGCCGTTGCCGCCAGTGCGTTCAACATTGAGTTTCATTGTGTTGCCTTTCATCAGGAGAAGAAGCCCCACGCGAGGGTGGCGGCGATGTAGATGACGCCCATGGCCAGCATGCTGACGACGGTGTAGCCCATGATGTCCTTGAGCTTCAGCTTGGAAAGGGCCAGTGCGGGCAGGATCCAGAAGGGCTGTACCAGGTCGTTCCAGGCATTGCCCAGCTGCACCGACATGGCCATCTGGGCCATTGACGAGTTGAGCTGTACTGCGGCATCAGCCATGAACGGGCCCTGGATGACCCAGTGTCCGCCGGCCGACGGGGCGAAGAAGTTGATCAGGAACGAGCTGATCAGGCCCCAGAAGCCCAGCGTCGCGGGTGTGGAGATCGCCACGAAGGCATTCGAGATCGCCTCGACCAGGCCGGAGGCGTCCAGCAGCGCCATGATGCCTGCGTAGAACGGGAACTGCAGCACGATGCCCGAGACCAGGCTGATGTTCTGCTGCAACTTCTTCACGTACGCAGCCGGGGTTTGCAGCACGAGCATGCCGATGAACAGGATGATCAGGTTGATGATGTTGATGTCCATCTTGCCGTCGCGAGTGAAGTAGACCACTGCGTACAGCAGGCCGAACAGCGCCATCGTGATGCCCAGGATCTTGGAGTTGTTGAGGCGGGTGCCGATGGTCATGTCCTCGGTGACGACCTTGGTGGGCACCTCTGCCGGTGCATGCAGTTCGCGGTTGATCTCGACGATCTTGGCGGGATCCTTCGGGTGCATCGAGGCGTTGATCAGCGGCAGGGTGATCAGGATCGCCAGTGCACAACCCAGCATCCAGGGCGAGAAGATGGTCTCGGCCAGCGGGATGATACCCATCCGGTCCTCCAGCGGGTGACCGGCGGCCGAGATGGTGATCGGGATGGTGGCTGAAAGGCCCAGGCCGTAGAGGGTGAACCCCGAGTAGGCCGAGGCGATGATCAGTGGGTGGTGGACGCCCTTGACGTTCAGGGCGAGCTTCTTGGCGATGATGCCGCCGATGATCAGACCGAAGCCCCAGTTGAGGTATGAGCCGATGCCGCCGACCAGGGTGGCCACGATGATGGCCATCCGGGGGCTGTGCACCTTGGTGACCAGCCAGTCCAGGCCACGCTCGACGATCGGCGTGGTGGCCAGCACCGCACCGGCCGCCAGGATGACCGTCATCTGCATGCCGAAGGCGAGCAGGCTCCAGAAGCCCTGGCCCCAGGCATAGTTCATGTCGATCGGGTTGTTGCCGAAGATGATCGCCATCACCAGTGTCAGCAGCGTCAGGATGATCGCGAAGACAAACGGGTCGGGCAGGTACTTGCGCATCAGCTCCGTGAAGAAGCCGGTGAGTCTGTCCATGGTTGGCCTTTCAGTTCTTGTAGTGCTTCAGTGCTTCAGTTGTCTCGGCGCAGCTTGGCCAGCCGCATCAGTTGTTCATCCCGCCAAAGGACGCGGTCCTCCCAATCGGCGGGATCGAGCAGTTCTGCTCGCTGCTGGGCGACGCTTGCCACCAGCTCGTCGGTCCAGGGATCGTCCTGGCCGCGTTCATTGCCCATCCGGCGGTAGGCGGGCCCCATCTTCTGTGCGTGGGAGGCGATACCGCCGCGGGTGTTCAGGTCGACGGTCTCGAAGGGGCCGATGAAGGCCCAACGGCGTCCCGGCCCGTCACGGACCACGGTGTCGAGGTCTTCGACCGAGATGACTCCATCGCGTACCAGGCAGTAGGCCTCGCGCAGCAATGCACCCTGCAGGCGGTTGAAGACGAAACCCTCGACCTCTTTGTGCACCACGACCGGGTTCATGCCCACCGAGCGGTAGAACCCGGCGGCCCGTTGCACGCTCTGGACGTCGGTGAATTCAGCACCCACCAATTCGATGACCGGCAACAGGTAGGGCGGGTTGCCCGGGTGGGCGACCAGGCAACGCTCCCGGCCGCTCAGCCCGGCAGTGACCTGCGAGATCGGGATCGCTGACGACGACGAGGCGATGATTGCCTGTGCCGGAGCGGCAGCGAGCAACTGGGCAAACAGCTCCTGCTTCAGTTCTGCCCGCTCCGGTGCGCATTCCTGCACCAGTTCGGCACCGGCCACCGCCTGGGCCAGGTCGGTGTGGGTGCGGATGCGGTCGGCCACCTGCTCGGCGGGTTCGTCAAGCAGTCCGTGCCGGGAAAGTGCCGCCAGCCGGGTGGCCACCTCGGCGGGCACTGCGGCCAGCCGGGCCGGGTCAGGATCCCACAGCGACACTTCGCGCCCACCGATGGCGAAGGTGACAGCAAAAGCGACGCCGATGCTGCCCGCGCCGGCGATCGCGCTAGACACTTGCCCTGCCCACGGTCAGTCCGCCGCAGACGTAGAGCACCTGGCCGGTCACGAAACCCGAATCAGCGCCCAGGAAGAAGGCGGCAGCATTGGCCACGTCCTCGGGCTGCCCGATCCGCTTGACCGGGACGCCGTCGATGATCGCCCTGGTACGCGGGCTGTCCATCGGGTTGGCCTTGAGGAAGAGTTCGGTGGCGATCGGACCGGGGCCGATCGCGTTCACGGTGATACCCAGGGCGCCGAGTTCGAGTGCCCAGACCCTGGTCATTCCGATCAGGCCTGCCTTCGTGGCGGCGTAGGCCGACCGCAATTCCTTGCCCAGTGCCGCCCGTGAGCTCATGTTGACCACCCGTCCGAAGCCTGCCTCGGTCATCCCTGGCAGCAGTGCCTGCAGGCACTGGGCGGCGGTCTCGAGGTTCAGGCGGTAGGCCGAGTTGTATTCGTCCAGCGTCTGGCTACGCGCATCAGCGGGGAAGACTGCGCCCACATTGTTGACCAGCCGGGTGATCGGGCCACTGGCCAGTGCCTCGAAGAGGGCGGCCTGGGTCGATTCGCGGTCCATCATGTCGGCGACGATCGTGTCGGGGCCGGCGATGCGGTCGATGATGACCGGTGCCAGCCCGTCGGCCCGGCACCGGTCGGCGATCGCCTTGCCGATACCGGAGGCACCTCCGGTGATCAGTACCCGTTCCACGTCACACCGTCGCGATCGGGGTGAGCGGTGAAGCGCAGGCGCGCGGCAGGTTGAGGGGTGCGGCAGTCAACTGGAACCCATGCCGGTCGTTGGCCCGCAGCCAGCTGGCCAGCGGCCCGAGCCGCCACAGTTCACCAAGCGGAATGCCCAGCTTGAACAGGCAGTGCTCGTGCAACGGCAGGATCGCGCACGGCGCCTCGCCCGGGCTGGCCGGGTAGAGCTCGACCGCGTAGTTGTCGGCGACCAGTGCAGCCAAACCGGAATCGGTCACCCAGGCCAGCAGTTCAGGATCGCGACCATCGAGCACAGCACCGTAGTGGTGCAGCACATCGGCGTCCGGCTGGCGTTCCATCTCGAGCACCTTTTCGGCGTAGCCAGTGTGCAGGCAGACGATGTCGCCGGGCCGGATCTCGACCTGGTCTGCCTTGATCACCTGCAGCAGTTCGGCGCCGGTGACCACCTTGAAGTCGGTGCCGAAGTGCTTTTCGAGGTCGATCAGGACGCCGCGGCCCTGGATGCCCTTTTCGGCGAAGTTGTTGATGCCCAGCGGGCCGGCGTCCGAGGTGGAGCGCTCGTGCAGGGTGGCCAGGCCGGCGTCGTCGAGCGAATCGGGGCCGACGAGCTCAACACCGGCGCGGTACCCGTTGTAGTAGACCGCCTCGGGTACGCCGTCGCCGTTGGCGTCGAACATCTGCCCGGCGTGGGCGAAGGAATCCCACTGGGTTGAGTACTGCAGGTGCAGCACGACCAGGTCGTCGGAGAGCACGTCGCTGTGGTCGGGGTTGAACTGGCTCATCTCGACGTTGAAGTTGACCTCGCCATTGCGCAGGTTCGGCCGCACCACCGGTGGCAGCCGGTTGGGGTTCAGGCCGCTGCCGCCAGGGTAATCCAGCGGCAGGCTGAGCGCGAAGGTCAACCCCTCCCTGATCTCGGCGGCGCCCTCGAGCACCTTGTTCCGGTCGATCAGGTTCAGTCTTCCCAGGCGATCATCAGCACCGAAATCGCCCCAGTTCGAGCCGTCTGGCCGCTGCACCCACCGTCTACTCACGTCACGCTCCCCATTGAGTTGTGTTCACTGCGCGAACTCTCGTGCGCATGTCGAATATCTTTGCGTTGAACAATCACGGTGTCAACCCCTTGACGGTGACCAAATCCAACCTCTAGATTCTTATTGCGCACATTGGTTCGCACATCGAACGGACGATGCAGTCCAAGGAGGCCGATCCGAGATGCCCTATCTCATCGAGACGTACGACAAACCCGACCACTTCCACCTGCGCACGGCCGTGCGGGACGAACACCTGGACTACCTGGCCGCCAATGCCGCGCTGCTGCTGGCCTGCGGGGCGAAGATTGGTGATGACGGCGAAGGGGCCACCGGCGGCATCTACCTGGTAGACCTCGAAAGCCGCGAGGAGGCCGAGGAGTTCATCGCCGGCGATCCGTTCCACAAGGCAAACCTGTTCGAGCGGGTCTTCATCAGCCGCTGGCGCAAGGCCTATATCGACGGCGTGTCATACCTGTAAACCAAACCGATTGAGAACAAGGAGTCACCAAACATGAAGTACCTCGCCCAGATGTCCGTGGAGTTCCCCGAGTCGATGAGCGCCGAGACCAAGGCCGACTACATGGCCAAGGAGAAGGAATACTCCCAAGCGCTGCAGCGCTCCGGCGAGTTCGAGGCGATCTACCGGGTCGTCGGCCGCTACGCCAATGTCTCGATCTTCGAGGTCGAATCAAACGATCGCCTGCACGAGATCCTCAGCGGCTTCCCCATGTTCCCCTACATGGATGTGGTGGTCACCCCGCTGTGCAAGCACCCGAACTCGATCCGCTGACCTGAACACCACTGGTATCAGGTGATCGTGCTGAGCCCCTCCTCGATCTGGTCGGGGCTCAGCACACCCACCCAGGTGTGCTGCACAACACCGTCAGCGTCAATGAAGAAGTGCGCCGGGATGCCGCGGACGCCATAGCCCGCCGACAGGCTGCTCTGCGTATCGGGCACCTGGTCGAAGTTCAACCCGAGCCGCTCGGCATAACCCTGCACGACCGACTGGTCCTCACCCACGTAGACCGCGACCACCTCAACCCCATCAGGCACCTGTGCCTGGTGGGCCGCCTGCACATCCGGCATCTCGGCGCGGCAGCCCGAACACCAGGTGGCCACGAACAGCAGCCAGACCGGACGGCCCTGCAGCGCGGCCATTGAGACCTGTTCACCGTCCAGGGTGGTGGCTGTGAAGTCGGGGGCGTGGGCGCCAGCCACCGGGGCGGCCCCGGCGCCAGCCACCTCGACCTGCGAAACTGCGCCGCCACCAGCGTCCTCGCTGGCGTCCGGACGCATCACCAGCCAGGCACCGAACGCCACGGCCAGTGCCGTCACCCCGATAACGATCAGGTTGCCCAGGCGGCTACCGCGCACCCGGGCCCGCCAGGCCGGTTCACCCATCTGGCTCATCAGGCGTAGGAGTGCAGGCCGCCGAAGAACAGGTTGCCGAAGTAGGT
>JBMNPP010000103.1:0-9606 GCA_050943675.1 Brooklawnia sp. | reverse complement strand
CCCCACCACCCGCTACCGCTACGTGGTGGTGCCGGTCTCCTTCGAGGCCACCGGCGAGAGCGGCGCCCTGATCCGGGTGGTAGACGTGAACGCCTAGTTGCACTCGGTGACCCAGCTGATGCAGATCTACGTGCTGGTCTCATTCGGGTCCATGGTGCTGGTGGCCGCCTTCACCTGGATCATCGCTGGCCGGATGCTGCGCCCCATCGAGTGGCTGCGCGAGGCTGCCGAGTCGATCGGTGAGGACGACCTGACCACCCGGGTGCCGGTAACCGGCTCGGATGACCTGACCCGCCTGACGGTGACCATCAACGGCATGCTCGACCGCATCTCCGAATCGGTCGACGCGCAACGACGGCTGCTGGACGACGTCGGCCACGAACTGCGCACCCCCGTCACCGTGGTGCGGGGCCACCTGGAGCTCATGGATGCCCACGACCCCGAGGACGTCACGGCAACCCAGGTGCTGGCCCTGGACGAACTCGACCGCATGGGCGGGCTGGTGACTGACCTGCTCACCCTGGCCGGATCCGATCGAGCCGACTTCGTGCAGCAGGGCTGGGTCGACCTTGCCGAACTGACCGACACGACCCTGGAGAAGGCCCGCGCGCTCGGCAGCCATCGCTGGCGGCTTTCCGAGGTCGCCGACCACCCCGCCTGGCTGGACGGGGCACGCATCACCCAGGCCTGGCTTCAGTTGGCAGCCAACGCCTCGAAATATTCCGAACCGGGCACCGTGATCGAATTCGGTAGCCGGGTGGTCGACGACGAGGTGTGGTTGTGGGTCCGCGATGAGGGCATCGGCATCGAACCCGCGGACATCACGCTCATCCAGGACCGCTTCGGGCGGGCGCAGGCCGGACGCCTGCACGCCGAGGGCGCCGGGCTGGGCCTGTCGATCGTCGGCTCGATCGTGGCCGCGCACGCGGGCCGACTCGACATAGACTCCACCCCTGGGGTCGGGTCACGTTTCACCATGGTGCTGCCGCTGGCCACCGAACAGGAGGAGTCCGATGAGCACGATCCTGATCATTGAGGATGAGCCACGCATCTCGACATTCATCGCAAAGGGATTGAAGTCTGCCGGGTTCACCTCGGCCTCCACGACGTCCGGCATAGAGGGTGCCGCGCTCGCCGTGCACGGCGAATTCGACCTGGTGATACTCGATGTCGGGTTGCCCGATATCGACGGCTTCGATGTACTCGAACGCATCCGCGGCCAGGGCGTCTCGGTACCGGTCATCATGCTGACCGCCCGCACTTCGGTCACTGACACTGTCGCCGGCCTGGAGGGCGGCGCCGACGACTACATGCCCAAGCCGTTCCGGTTCGAGGAATTGCTGGCCCGCATCAGGCTGCGACTGCGCGCTGCCGAGTCGTCGGCCACCGGCCAGCAGCAGGCCACCGAGTTGACCGTTGGTGATGTCACCCTCGACCTGCGGGAACGCCGGGCCCAGGTGGGTGGCAACTGGATCGACCTGTCCGCGCGGGAGTTTGCACTGGCTGAAACATTCATGCGCAACGCCGGGCAGGTGCTGAGCCGCGAGCAGTTGCTGTCCAGTGTGTGGGGCTACGACTTCGACACCGAGTCCAATGTGGTCGACGTCTACGTCCGCTACCTGCGCCGCAAACTTGGCGACGAGCACATCGAGACCGTACGGCTGATGGGCTACCGTTTCCGCGCACCGCGTGGCTAGCCCCTGGTTCTGGTTGAGACCACCTGGGTGGGTGCCGACAGGGGGGCCGGCGGACCGGATGAGATAATGGGGCCCATGCCCCCCATCACGACGACCGATACTTTGACGAGCAATGTGACCGACGTGGCGCTGATCTTCGAGGGCGGCGGCATGCGGGTGAGCTACACCGCCGCCGTGGTGGTGGCCCTGCTGAATGCAGGCATCCACTTCGACTGGGTCGCCGGGATCTCGGCAGGCTCGTCCAACACCGCCAACTACCTGTCCCGCGACCGGGCCCGCGCGCGCCGCTCATTCGTCGAGTTCGCAGCCGACCCGGGCTTCGGTGACCTGCGCACCTTCCTGCGCGGCCAGGGCATGTTCAACGCCCACTACATCTACCGCGTATCCGGCCTGCCCGGCCAGGCCCTGCCCTACGATTTCGACACCTTCGCGGCCAACCCCGCCCGGATGAACCTGGGTGTCTTCGAAGCAGATACCGGGCGTTCGTTCTACTGGACGCGCGATGACGTCAACAACGTCGACGACCTGATGGTGCGGGTGCAGTCGTCGTCCACCCTGCCGTTCTTCATGCCACTGGTGGACATCGGCGAGCACACCTACGTCGACGGCGCGCTCGGTCCAAGCGGGGGAATCGCCCTGGACGCGGCACGCGCCGCCGGCTTCAAGAAGTTCTTCGTGGTACTCACCCGACCGCGCGACTACGTGAAGGAACCGACCCGCATCAGTCGGGTAATGCGTGAATATTTCCGCAAGTACCCGGCGATCGTGGACGCCCTGGCGATGCGGGCCGACAACTACAACCGCACGCGCGAAGAACTGCTCGAACTCGAACGCCGCGGCGACGCGATGGTCTTCTTCCCCACCGGTTACACCGTCGCCCAGGGTGAGCGGAACCTCAACCGGCTGGCCCGCAGCTATGGCGACGGGGCCGTGCAGGCCGCCCGCGCACTGCCTGCCTGGCAGGAATGGCTCGGCCTGTAGCCTCAGGCGGCCAACTGGTTATGCTGCCCTGAGGTGTCGGCTGTCGCCGGGACCCGGATGCCCGGCTCGTTGCGGCCGGCACGCATCGCGCGTAGCGAGTTGAGGATCGCAACCACGTCGACGACCTCCTGGCTGAGGGCACCGAAGATGGCCGGCAGCACCCCCGTGACTGCGATCAGCATCAGCCCGACCGACATCACGATGCCCACCCAGATCGACTGCTTGGCCACTGCAAGAGTGCGCTGCCCAACGGCCACAGCGGTGGCCACCTTCGATACATCATCGGTGATGATCACCACATCAGCCGATTCGCTCGCTGCGCTCGAACCACGGGCACCCATCGCGATGCCGACGTCCGCCACGGCCAGCACCGGCGCGTCATTGACGCCGTCACCAACCATCAGCACCGGGCGCGGACTGGCCTGTTGCACCAGTCGCACCTTGTCACCCGGCAGCAGTTCAGCCTCGACGTGGCCAATGCCCACGTCCTGGGCGACATGCTCTGCGGTTGGACGCAGGTCGCCGGTCAGTATGATCTGGTGTTCGACACCCAGGCGACCCAATTCGGAAACCGTGGCTGCGGCGTCCGGACGCACCCGGTCGGACAGGATGATGACCCCGGCGTACTGGCCGTCGATGCCGACCTGCACACCCATCTCACCGGCGGCCAGTTGCGGGGCGACCGAATTGCTGGTGAGTTCGGCCACCCAGGAAAACTTGCCGACGACCACCTCTAGACCCTCGATGGTTGCCCGGACCCCCGCTGCGGGCACCTCATGCGAGGCGGTGGCGGGCGTTAGCGGAAGTCCCCGCTCGATGGCACCAGCGCGGATCGCCTCAGCCAGCACGTGTGATGAGTAATGCTCGGCCGAGGCAGCCAGGTGCAGCACCTCCTCAGCACTGAACCCGTTGACCGGGTGCACTGATTTGAGCTCCGGCTGACCGTAGGTCAGGGTGCCGGTCTTGTCGAAGGCCGCGGTGCGGATGCGTCCCAGTTGCTCGATCGCGGCACCCGACTTGACGATCACACCGTTCTTCGCAGCGCGCGACATGCCGCCCAGGAAAGCGACCGGGGCCGCGATCAGCAGCGGGCACGGTGTGGCCACCACCAGCACTTCTGCGAAGCGGACCGGGTCACCCGAGATCCACCAACCCACACCGCCGATGACGTAGGCCAGTGCCGTGAACGGCACCGCATAACGGTCAGCCAGCCGCACCATCGGTGAGCGTGATTCGGAGGCCTCCTGCACCAGGGCGAGGATGCGCGAGTACTGCGAATCGGCCGCCAGCGCGGTGGCCGTCATCACGAATGCCTGCTGGCCATTCAGTGCGCCACTCATCACTTCCTGCCCGCTGCGGTGGGCAACCGGCAGCGACTCGCCAGTCAGGGACGACTCATCCAGGTCGACCTCGACCGGTTCGCCGTCCGCGCCGAGCGCCAGGACACCGTCGACGGGCACCACTTCTGCTGGCCGCACCAGCAGCCGATCCCCTATCTGTACCTGGTCGATGGGGATGTCGATGGCCTGGTCACCGTCCAGGCGGTGTGCGATCTGCGGTGCACGTTCGAGCAGGGCAGACAGGTCGTGGCGGGCCCGCCCCTCGGCGAAGTCCTCCAGTGCCTCACCCCCGGTGATCATCAGGCAGACAACCAGCGAGGCCAGGTATTCACCGACCAGCACCGTCGACACGATCGCCGTCACGGCCAGGATGTCGATACCCCAGTGACCCTTCAGCAGGTCCTTCACCATGCCCACCGAGACGACCGCCGCGATACTGAGCGCGACTACCGAGGCCACCCCCTGGGCAGCCACCGGCTGGCCGGCAGCGAGCAGGACCAGGGTCACCGCCAGTGCGGTGAGTGTGGCGATCACCCAGGGGTAATCACGGACGAAGGCGGGAGTCCTCAAAACGATCAGCCTTATCAATTGAAGGTTCGACTACTCCTTCCATGTTGGCCGATCCTGCGCTGAGGTTCCACCACAGATAGGGTGCCCTGTCCTTAGCGGGGCCGCTCCCGGCTCAGTTGAACCCGAAGACCCCGCGTGCCAGCTTGTAGGCCACCAGGGTGATGCGCTGGCCCACCGGCCCCCGCAGGTTGACCAGGCGTCCCATCAGGGAACGGCGCAACCGCCGGTGGGTCACCCGGTCAGCCCGACGCAGCTCTCGCCACAGCGCTGACTTTTCAGCCAGGTATTTCTGCGTGCCGGCACGCAGGCAGATGATGGAGGACACCGCAGTGACTACACCCAGGTAGGACTCCAGGTACCTGCGCAGTTCAGTTGGCAGGTCGACATCGCGGCTGGGCAGGTTGGCGATCATCAGCCGATTCACCTTGAGTTGCTGGTCGGCGCGCTTGACCATCACGTCCTCGCTGACCGATTGGTCGGGTCGGCCGATGAAGTAGCGGTACAGGTCGACGTCCAGGTAGTAGAGGGTGCGCACCGCGGCCATCGGCACGTAGGCGTAGAGGTTGTCGACATAGAAAGTGTGCTCGGGAAGTTCCAGGCCGACCTCGCGCAGCAGTTCGGTGCGATAGGTCAGTGAGTGCATCAGCAGGTACTGCGAGCGACGGAACCTGCCGGTCCGGTCCCACGTGACAACCTGCTCGTCGGGGAAGACATTGCCGAAGCTCATCACGTGCTTTCGGCGTTTGCCGAGTTTTTCGTAGACGAAGTTGGTGATCACCAGGTCAGGCTGGCCGCCGGTCACAAGTGTGCGCAGCCCGTCGATGAGCGCGCGGTAGGCGCCCTGGTCGACCCAGTCGTCGGAGTCGATCACCTTGAAGTAGCTGCCCCTGGCCTGCCCGAGCCCGGCGTTGATCGCCGAGCCGTGCCCACCGTTGGGCTTGTTCACCAGCCGGAAGCGTCCGGGGAATTCATCAACATAACGCTGCGCGATCTGCTCGGTGCGGTCGGTCGAACCATCGTTGACGACGATCACCTCGACATCGGGGGGCACCGGAAGCATTGAATCCAGGCAATGCTCCACATAATCCTGCGAGTTGTAACAGGGCACCACCAGCGACAATACTGTCGCGGCCTGGCCGTCACCAGGGACGGTCACGTCTCCTCCTTGCTGCTGACGGTCGCCCGGTGCGACCCCCAAAGCGAGAAGCGGAACCCGCCCGCTTTCAACGCCATGCCAAACCGGATCGGCCCGGCACCAAGTGCTTCGAAGCCTAGTGGAATGTCGTTTCGCCGGGCCAGCCGACCACCCCTGCCGCGACCACAGCAAGACCGCCTGGATTAGTCGAGGCCGAGCGCCTTCGCCACGAGTTCGGTCATCTGCCGCTGTACCCCGTCGGTGAGTTCCGGGATCGCGTAACTGGTCGGCCACATCTGGCCCTCATCCAGTTGGGCGCCCTGGTTGAAACCGAGGGTGGAATACCGTGTCTCGAACTTCGTGGCCGGTTGCAGGAAGAACAACACATCGCCGTCCTTGGCATAGGCGGGCATGCCGTACCAGGTGCGGGCCTCAAGATCGGGCGCCAGCGCGACCACCACCTGGTGCAACGCGACCGCGATCTGCTTTTCGTCGTCGGGGAGTTCCTCGATCTTGTCGAGCAGGGCCTGCAGGTTGTCGGCCTTCTTCCTGCCACCCTTCTCAGCGCGGAGTTCCTCGGCACGCTCCTTCATCGCCTGCTTCTCGGCCTTGCTGAATCCGCTCATCCGGCTGCTCCCTCCGTCCGTCCAGTCCGGCTCATCGCCGGCAATGTCAAGTCAGTCACCCAGCATTGTCGGTTTCGTCCGCGCGAACTTGAAGCATCGGCTTCTTCGATCCAGCAGAACGACGCGGCACACGACATCAAAGACCCTCGACATTGCTGTCGACCGTGTCGTCCGACCATCGACCTGCCGCAGTCCAGCCGGGACGACAGGTCCACCGATCGACTGCAAGCATGGCGGCATGGCAATGACGATTCAGGTCACCTTCGACTGCAGCGATCCGGAGGCACTGAGCCGGTTCTGGGCGCAGACCCTCGGCTATGTCATCCCCGGTCCACCCGACGCTGAACTGCCACCCGGCGCTGACCCGTTCGAGGCCTGGCATGTGTTCCTGCGCGAAAACCGGGTGCCGGAACACACCTGGAATGACTCCTCAGCTGCCGTGGACCCGACGGGCATCGGGCCGCGCCTGTACTTCCAGCGCGTGCCAGAGGGCAAGGTGGTGAAGAACCGGGTCCACCTCGATCTGCGTGGCGCGCCAGGCCTGTCCGGTGAGGCCCGGATGGCCGCGCTGGAGGCCGAATGCGAACGCCTGGTGGCGCTCGGCGCCTCCCGTCTGCGCCGCTTCGAGGCCAATCCCCCGCTGGAGAGCGGTTTCATAGTCATGCAGGACCCGGAAGGCAACGAATTCTGTCTGGATTGACCGCTCTTGGCGGGCGACGTCAAACCTTGAGCTATGCAGGCGCATCAAGCTCACGCGGGCGGACAGCGCGCGACACCTACATAGCTGAGTGATCGGCGCGAGCGCGAAACGGCGCGTCCACCCGCCCGGGCATCTGGTCACTGCACCGGATTGGGGCCGGAAAAGCGAATGGGCGTCGACTCAAAGCCGACGCCCATCACCAGGGACTTGAGTCTTATCCGATCACGCGAAAGGGCACTCGGCCACCGTCTCCTGATCAGTTCGATTGAAGATCTTCAGCTGGCCATCGAATTGCTTGAAGTGGTACAGCAGGACGGTCACCTCGCCGGGCGAGACTTCCTCGCCTGCGGCATCCACGAATGGGGCATTGCTGGCGTCCTCGCACACCCGCAGCGTGACCTCGGCATCCTCCAACTGCATTTCCGGGGCTGGCTGCGCGACCAACGGGACCTCGGCATCCGGCTCCAGGCGCATCCCGAGATCCTTCTCCATCGCGAGTTCGATCTGGACAAGCTCTAGGTACGGCTCCCCCAGGAGCTCATTGGCTTCAGCCGGGAACTTGGTTTCCTCCACACTTGCCCGGTAGCCGGTCTGGATTTCGGTCCAGTTGCGAACCACCTTCTCGGCATCGATATACAACCCATCCATGTCAACGGCCGGGCTCGGAGAGCTTGCCGGTGAGGGGCTGACCACCACCGGGCTGGGTGCGGGTGTCGAGTCATCGTCAGTGGCTGCGCCGCCGCAGCCAGCCAATCCGACCACCAGGGCCAGGGTGATTGGGGCGTAGTGCATTCGTCACAAGAACATGTTGTCCTCCAGGGGGTTATTTGATCAACAACGCCCATCATGGACCTGACAAGCATTTTTGTCCAAACCCATCGACACGGCCAGGTGTCGACCGCGGCCACGAATCGCGTGTTGTCGTTCCTCCAGCTACGTAGGCGTCGCGAGCTGTTCACAGACGTCGGCGCACGACGCCTACGTAGCTGAACGTTCGGCATTCTGCGCTGACGGTGGTGAAACCAGGCCGTATCGAGCACTTCCAGCAGATGGTTCGGCGGGCAATGGGGGTCCGGGGTCGCTTTCGTGGGGTTCGGCGACGTTTTAGGCTTGGGGGCACGTCCACGTGTCTTGTCTTAGGAGGACTTCATGGCACACGGAGACATCACACACATCGACATCCCGGTCTCCAACCAAGACGTTTCCAAGCAGTTCTACTCAACCCTGTTCGGCTGGAAGTTCCAGGAATTCCCCGGCTTCGAGGGCTATCCCATGTGGCAGGCCCCCAACCAGATCAGCGGCGGCGGCCTGGCTGGCCCCGAGATGGGTCTGGACCGGGTGCGCTCCTATGTTGAGGTCGACTCGATCGATGAAGTCCTGGCCAAGGTCGCCGAGAACGGTGGCGAGGTGGTGACCGGCAAGACCCCCATCTCGGACACCAGTTGGTTCGCGGTCTTCAACGATCCGGATGGCAACCAGTTGGGCCTGTACGAAGGCACCACCTCGACCGAATAGCCCGCACGAGTGCGGAGCCAACCGAAACTGGCACCCCCGCGCCTGTTCTGCTTGCCCGAACCCCTATCCCAGGAACCCAAGATGGCCAATCCCCTGACCCTGACCCTCCCTGTCGGCCTGCCCTTTATCGACACCAGCCGCGACGTCGACCTCCCGATCGACAAGGTCTTCGGTGCCTACGCAGACCCTGAGCTGTTCGCGCGCTGGATGGGCCCCCGCGACTTGAAGACAGTCGTCGACGAATACGACTTTCGCTCCGGCGGCTCCTACCGGTTCCGCAATATCGACCCGGACGGCAACGAGTACTCCTTCCGCGGCACCTTCCACACAGTGCGCACCAACGAACTGATCATCCAGACCTTCGAGTTTCTGACCATCCCCGACGTGGTGGCGATCGAATCGCTCACCTTCGAAAGCCTGGGCGACGGCCGTACCCGTCTGGAGGGTCACTCCGTCTTCCCCACCGTGGAGGCGCGCGACGGCATGGCCGGCTCCGATATGGAGACCGGCATCCAGGAGGGCTACGAGAAGCTGGAAGAACTGCTGCGCGACTGATGGCTGGCCACCGAATGGGGCAAGCCAATTCCGCAACCTGGTCTCAGGGCTTCGCTGCGGATCGGCATTTCCCTTTGGGGGCTGGCCAGTCGACGGCTACCGCGACAATCCGTGCTGCAGCAATGCCGGACACCGGCTCGGGACCATACTGGTGGTCATGGCTCCCCGTGGCGAAGATGAGCTGCGCATGCTCAAGGATGCGTTGCGGCTGCTCGCCGACCATGTCGAACTCCGGCTGCTTGCGCGTGGCTGGCAGGTCACCAGCCTGGACGTGACAGATGAGACTCCGCTGGAGTGGTATTGGCCGCCAACCGCACCGGCCGAGTACGGCGGCAGGCCGCAACGTGTCGTGGTGCACAGTGTCCACAACCAGCGCCTCGAGGTGGCGCAGCGTTCGCCCTGGCGCACGCCCACCCGGCTCATCCGGCTCGGAAAGCTCTGGTACCTGCGGTATGTATCGGCAATTGCCCTCGAGCCGGACGCGTCC
>JBMNPP010000102.1:0-9736 GCA_050943675.1 Brooklawnia sp. | reverse complement strand
TGATCGTGTAGCCACTCAACGCAGTGGCAGCAGTCCACCCATCGTTCGTGGTCAGGTCGACCCCGACCACCTGGTATACGTCGAAATTCACACCCTGAAGTGCGGGGCGGTCGACAGACTGCTCCATGCCGTTGTTCGGCTGGCCGGTCGCCGAACCAAGGAACTTGTTGATCTTCAGGTTCACTGTGGCCGAGGCATCGATCAGTGCCTTGTTCGTGGTGCTGGCCTGAGTCTCCTCGCCTTTCTCGGTCCCCTCCTCGGCCATCGCCACCGAGCCCCCGTAGCCGAGCGTCGCAACGCTAAGCGCCGTTACGGCAGCCGCGGCCAAACGAAATGGTTTGCGTGACATCCTCTTCACTCCTCCAATAGTTGTGTTGCTGAATGTGCTTTCCAGGTATTCGCGGCTGCGAAATCCCCCACTACCGGCCACTACGCCCCAACCTGGCGACGCAAGCGACCGGAGGTCTTTACTTGATAGGTCAGTGCCGCACCGAACAGCAGTACTGCTGCGACCATGTGCGGGACGGGCCCGGTGCCACCTGAATGCGGCAGTGGTGCAGGCGTGGTGTCAACCACCTGAATGGTGAACGCCGAACCGTCCTTGAGCGAAACACCCTGACCGGGCTCACCGACCAGTTCCACACCCGACTCGGTCAGGTTGAACTGCACCGGGGTGGCCAACAGGTTGAACCCACTTGGCGCCTTCGTCTCAACCAGCCAGTAGGTGCCCGGGGAGGCCAACGGAACCGAGACGAACACCGATCCCTCATCGTTGACGCTCAACCCGTCCTCGATCGGCCGGCTATCGGCCAGTGCCGGGTCAGTGTCGTACAACGCGAACTCGGCACCAGGCAGCGCACACAGTTCTTGATCGGTGTCACAGTTGGCACCAAACTTCTCCACAGTGATCCCACGATCCAGCGGGATCGGATGCTCAGTGCTCACCTCAGGCGGAGTAATCGGCTCACCAGGGGTGCCCGGTCCCCTGGGATCATCCGGATCAGGAATGATCGGCGTGGCAGAACTGGACGCCACATTCTTGACCAGTTCACCACCCTGACCGTCGTTCACAGTCACCGTGTAAACCAGCGTCACCGTCGCCGACGGGAGCAGACTCCCAGTCCATGTCAGGGTCTTCGCGTCCTCATCGAACACCGGTGCCTCACCAATCGAGGCCGCCAAGCTGTCGACATCCAGGGTCGCGTTGTCCAGCACATCGCCCAGGTCATCAACAATCTCGACAGGATCCAGAGTGGTGTCACCCGTGTTCACACCGGTCACCGTGTAGGTGATCGTGTCACCGGCCTTCACCTCAGTCCCCGACTCCGGGTTGGCGGTCTTGGTCATCTCAAACCCAGGGGCATAAACCGGCATCGCCTGGTTCGAAATCACGCACGAAATCTGGGCACCAGGCACCGGCTTGATCGAACCAGACTCATCGAGGCGGACATTGCTCGGCAAATCCTCCACCGGCTGCCGCCCGGTCGGATCAGTACAAGTCAGCCTGGGCTGAAGGTAGCCCCCCAGCACATCCTCACTGGTGGCACCAGCACGCACACCAAGCTCATCGAAGCTGTACTCCTTGCCAGCCTGGGCACGCACCACATCAGTGACACCACCCTCAACAGTCGAACCAGAACCAGCAGTGACAGCATCGGCCACCACCGAACCACCAGTCGTGATCTGCACCTGGAACTGATCAGCATCATCAGCACGATCACCAACAAGCTGCTTGGCAAGCTGCAGCGTCCCGTTGGGCCGGTTGATGAACGTGCAGACCACGTTCGACAACAACTGCCCATCAGAGCTGCTGACCGCCTCGAAGTTCAGCTTCCACTGGTGGTCATTGATCTTCGTCAGGTTCTCCGGATTGACCGGGGTATCCCCATGGGTCTTGTCGACACACACCAGGTCACTGGTGGTGTAGTCGGACAACGGGGCACCAGAGGCACGTGTCTCGGTCAACGTATATGTGTTCTTCGGGACACCGATCACCACCGAAGCGGATTCAGACTGCAGTCCAGCATTGTTTCCAGTCGTGGTGACCGTCCCACCAGGAATATCGGCGGCCAGCCCATCACGGGTAATCTTCAACGTCACCTGGTCATCAGCGCTCACCCGGCCATCCGGGTAATCCTTCTGCAACCGGATACCACCCGGATCATTGCAGTCAGCCAGGTCGGTGATGGCACGAAAATTGCCGAACCTAATGCTGACGCGGCTGCCGATGGTCTGCCCAGTGTTCGGGTCCAACTTGTAGATGTACGACTCGACGCCGGTGCTACCAGACGAAACCCACAAGTACCCGTCGTTATCGAAAGTGACGCCGTTAAACCGCGCCGACAATGACAAGTCAGTTATCTTCACCAGAGTTGAACTGCTCGTGCTGATGGCGGTAGCGACGCTGCGGGGAGCAGCGTCCAGGACACCGTTCAGCACGCTGCTCTGCAGCCGCCACAACTCGCCCTTCGTGGTGGACGAACTGACGAACAGCATGTTGCCGTCCTGGTCGAACACCAGGTCACCGTTGGTGCCCACCGGGCCAGTGATGTAACCGACGTACCCGTAGGCCTGGTCAGTCAGCGTGTTGTAGGCCCAGAAGTGATGCCTCGTAGTGTTGTTGACCACCTGGGAGGAGGACAGCCAGTACACCCCGTCGGTCGGGTTGATGCCGCCACGAACGATCGCGGCGTACCCGTAATCCACATCGCCGGGGATATTCAGCACTGCCAGCAATTCTGAATCGCCAGCAGCGAATGCGCCGTCAGCCTCGTTGTACTGCTTGAAGACCGGCAGACCAGGCGACTGTCCGTAAACACCGTAGAGATATCCCCAGTAGTCAATTGTGTAGAGGCTCTGCGCGCTGTAGTAGCTGTGCAGGCCACCCTGGGAGATCGCAAGAGAGTTCAGGTTTCCGTTGAACTGCTGATATCCGGAGCCCTGCTTCAGGTAGACATCGCTCACCGGCACAGCAGTGACCGCACCGGTGGCGGTGTTGATCTTGAACACCTGGCTGTAGGAGTTCTGAACCGTGCCCGGGTATTGGCTGGCGATGCCGTAGATTTCACCGGTCTTGCAGGTGAGACCCTCACCCAGACCAATCGAGGCGCCCTCGCCGTAGTTGTCCAGGGAGCAACTGACCTTGGAACCAGGCTTCAGGTTCAACGAGATGCCTGCCGTGGGGTCGAGAGCCTGCGCGTTGGGCAGGTTGCTGGTTTGACCGTTCGCGTCAGTACAGGTGAGCCTGGGGGTGTACTTGCTCGCATCGACACCAGGGCCCGCAGCCTCGGTGATCGTGTACTGCTGGTTCGATTCGACGTCCATCCGTGCGATGACGCCGGTGCCCGAACTCACCGTGGTGCCCTGCCCAGCGGTCGTGCTCTGCGCAACCACGGAGCCATCCGAGCCACCCTGACGCACCTGGATGGTGAACTGGTCAGAAGCAGCAACCCGGCCACCCGACAGTGTCTTGCTCAACGCAAGAGTCGACTTCGGCGTATTGGTGAACTCACAGGCCACCGATTGATTGGCAGCACCGGGATAGGTAAATGAGTATTCGGTATCACTGGTCTTCGACGTCGCAATCGCTTGGCCGGTGTCGGTGTTGGTACAAACCAGCTCACTGCTGTAGTTGGCCAGATCACCCGACGCGGCAGTCTCACGAACCGTGTAAGTCGCACCCGCAACCGGCATTCCCAAGGAAGCGCTCGCAGCCTGCACCCCATTTGAGGTACCAGTGGTGGTTGCGGTGGCGACCACGTTGCCGCCCTGCGCAATATCGAGCTTGAACTGATCACCGTTGTCGTAGCGGCCCACCAGATCCTTCGAAACGGTCAAGTGCGTTGCTGGAACCGGGCAACTCGCCATGTCATCGATCACAACATCGCTCGCCAGATTGAGTATCGGGCGCACAGTGTTGTTGCCCTCAGCCCAACCGTAAACCGGGCGTTCATCCCAATAGGTGCTCCACAGCGGGGTATCCGATTCACTCATCCACGCCAGGCCATGCGGATTCACCTGAGCAGCAGACACCACCCGGGTGTCGGGCAGAACCGTGCCCGAGGCCTGTGCGGTAGTGGGAACGTCAGCAGCATTGATCTTGCTGATCTTCAGCCTGGAACCATACGCGTACATGTTGCCATCAGGGTCGAACGCCAGGTCACCGTTACTGCTGAACCCGGCAATGTTGCCTACGAATCCGATGGCCTTGTTCGTCGCAGTATCAAACGCGTAAACAACACCCTCATAGGCCAGGTAATAGAGGATTCCAGTGACCGGATTGACTGCAGCCCCGACGATGTCGTAAGAGGTGTCGGCGGTTGGCAGGCCTGTTATCCGAACAGTTTCACCGGTGCTCAGGTCGTAACGCAGAAGGGTAGTGCTCTGGAAGGCCTCGAAACCGTAGAGATAGCCACCGTGAGCCGCCATCCCGCCCAGGTTCCCGCTATGGGTCAGGATATAAGTCCGCGTCTCGGCGAGGCTGTCGTACTTCCACACCTCGGAATAGCCCGAGTAATCAAGCGAATAGTACAGATCGGTTGGCTTGCAAACACCGGACGAACTGAATGTGGCGACCTCGTCGGCGCCCTCATCCTGCGCCTCAGCAGAAGGCGAGGCCACTGCGTCCTGCTCAGCCGCTGGACTCTGGTCCGCTGGCTGCTCGGCAGGCGCCTCGGTGGCAGCAGTGTCGGTCTCAGCGGCGGGGGCGTCGGTCTGGGCGCCCTCGTCAGCGACTGGCTCATCAGCCGGCTCTTCTGCCGGAGTGCTTTCAGCCGTGGCCACCGGCTCATCAAAAGCTGTGATGGCCGCAGGGCTCTCCTGGGTGGGAGTCGGGCTGGGATCTGCAGACACCGGGGACGCCAGGCCCACGACCAGTGCCAGCACTACAACTATCAAGGTTGACAGACGACGCACTTCGCCAAGCCCAACGATCCTTGGGTTCAACATATAGATTCCCCTTCAACACCACACGGAATGGACTCCGTACACTTGGCGCTTTGGCCATGACAAACGCACCCACAAACGGCTGGGTCACGCGTGTCTTTGATCCCCCGACCTCAAGACCTGTTTCGCCTTGCAATTACCCCCGGGACAGCACGACAAAATCAGCTCAGCAGGATTGGATCCTGTTGCGTGGTGTCCCACTCGGTAATAGCTGGCGCTGCTACCGAACGGCTCCGTGACACCCAGCGTTTGCTGAGACTCAATGCGCGTTGTCCGCGATCAAGGATTTCCCTTGACTTACCCTGAAAGTAGTCGGGAACGCCTCCCCCGATGTCCGGGCAGCGCGGTTCTGTGCAGAAGTTCACCCTCTCGATCACCCGTCACCGGTTCGTCCCTGGCTGTCCCGAACACGGATTTCGCCACCCGGCCGGCCGGAAGTTACTCAGAGTTCTCGGCCCACGTGGCCCAGCCGCGTCCGGCAAAGAGCAGAAATTGTGGCGGTTCGAGCCTGCAGGTGCGAAAACTGGCCCAATATCACTGCGCAGGGGTAATGTTGTGAATGCCTTTTGGTCCGGGGGGGGAGCCGGGCCATGTGGCACAAGATTTGGAAGGCAGCCAATTTGATGGGTATTTCGCGTCCCGTTCGGCGGGTCCACAATGTACCGGGGGAAACGGTCAGGGATTCTGCACCCAACGAAAACACTGAACTCTTGATGACCGCAGCGTGGCTGGTCATCGACTCGGCACTACCGGGCCATGCCCGGCCCCCCAAACGAGCCATTGACGTGGTGACGAATGCCTCGGCACCCGTCGTGCGGCGGTTGACCCCGGATGAACTGGTGACCTACCTGACCGCCAGGTTGCGCATCATGATCCGCAACGGAGCCTCGGCCGATGCCGCCGACCTGGTAACCAAGCGGTTCACCGCAGCCATCGGGGACGCCGCGGCCGAGGCAACGGCAGACGGACTGGCAGCAGGACACGCCGTCATCGCCGAGGTGTTCTCGTTCAACGGCCACCTGGCTGAGGCGGCCACTGCAATCCGGGCGGCCGTCGACTATGCCGAAAGAGACGAATACAAGTTCTGCGCCATCGGCCTTCGAGCGATGATTGAAGCACTGAACGGCGAATTCGTCGCGACCAGGCGATCTCTTGAAGAAGCGGCTGCCCTGGATGCCGGCAAGGGGTGGAGCCGGGACTACTGGCCAGTTATCTTCGCCTGCTCCCAGTTGGGCGGGGGCGATTCGCCAGATGACGCACTCGAGAGTTACGCAGCAAGGCTCGACGACTGGCACGACAGCACCGTCCTGGAGCGAATCCTGTCGAGGTTGATGTCTGCCTCGATGAATATGAAGAAGGGTGACCACCGGGCTGCCCTGGCCGAGGCCCAACTAGTTGCACGGAGCGTGGAAACCCAGCCCTGTCCCCCACTCTTCGCCGGGAAGGCGATCTCGCTGGAGGCCGGGTCGCTGATCATGCTGGGCGAGGTCGGCCCGGCAATCAAGCTGCTCAACGAGCACGAATCGCTGCCGAACCATGCGATCTGCCTGGAACTGTTCCTGGCCGGTATCCACCTGCTCATGGGCGAGCCACGCAAAGCCCTGGCGGCTACCGAGAAGTGCGTTCGGGACGTGCCCAACCACAGCCTGCGCACCTTCCCCTCAGTGCTGCTCAGGCGAGCAGTCGCGCATGAACAACTCGGGCACGAGGCCCGCGCGGACGCCAACTTCTCGCGTGCCTCCCACATGGCCTCCGAGATCGGTGGGGTCCGTCCGGCGATGGGCCTGCCGCTGGACATCCTGGGACGCCTGCTGCATCGGCTGGTCGAAAATGAACCAGAATTCGGCAAGAAGATACTGGCACGCATTCCCCTTGATGGGGAGTACCCGGATGCCCCGCAACTGGATTTCGAACCTGTTCACCTCAGCGAACGCGAACTCGTGCTCGCCAAGTGGCTCATCACTGATCTCACACTGGCTGCCATCGCGGCCGAACTGCATGTCTCGCTGAATACCGTCAAGACGCAAACGCGTTCCATCTACCGCAAGCTCGAGGTGACCTGCCGCGAGGAAGCGGTACACAAGCTGGAGGCCACCGGAGTGCTGAACCTGCCCGAGGCAGCCAGGGACTGACCTGCCACCAGCGATCTCAAATTCCCGTTGGCAAACGAAATGGCCGCCCTGCAGGGCGGCCATTTTCAACGAATCTGTGGAGCATAGGGGATTCGAACCCCTGACCTCTTCCATGCCATGGAAGCGCGCTACCAACTGCGCCAATGCCCCGTCCTGGGAGCCGCGCTCGTGGCGCGACCTAGTTAGGTTAGCGTACCTGCCTGCTCTTGCCAAACCAGCGGTACGCCGTGGCAGATCAGTCGCCAGAAGGCACAACCGCCTGGTTCCAGCCGAGTAGCCGCCAGCCAGCCCCACCCAGCCGACCCAGCGTCGACCACGCGCAGTTGGGCACTCCGGCCAGCCTGATCGCCGTGGGGTAATCCCAGCCCAGCAAGTGCGCGGTACTCATCCTGATCGACAGTCCGTGGCTGGCCACCACCACGGTCTGGCCCCGGTGGGCGGCTGCGATCTCGAGCAGTGCCGCACCCATCCTCGCCCCGGACTCGACACTGGTCTCCCCCTCCGGCGAGCGGCGGAAATCATGTCCGGACGCAAGCGCGTCGGCGAAATCCGGGTTCTCCTGCTTCACCTCGGCGATCGTGCGGCCCTCCCAGGAGCCGACGTGGATCTCCTGCAAGCGGTCATCGAGGTGGATCGCCAGCCCCGCCCGATGGGCCAACGCCTGGGCTGTCGACTGGGCCCTGCGTAACGGCGATGCGTAGAGGGCGTCGACCTGTGTGTGGACCAAGACTTCAGCCGCCCGCGCCGCCTGGGCGTGCCCCGCTGCATTCAGGGGAATGTCAGCCTGGCCCTGGAAGCGGGCGTCCCTGTTCCAGTCGGTCTCGCCGTGCCGCCACAGGATGATCCTGGTGCGCGCCTCACTCATCTTCATCGAGTTGCAGGTCGATGCGCGGGCAGTCCTTCCACAACCGTTCCAGTGCATACAGGCTGCGCTCGTCGGCATGCTGCACGTGCACGACCACATCGACGTAGTCGAGCAGCACCCAGCGGTTCTCGCGGTCACCCTCGCGGCGCGCGGGGCGGGCGTCCGCTTGCTTGATCAGTTGCTCCTCTACCGCGTCCACGATGGCGCTGACCTGACGCTCGTTGTTGGCGCTCACTATGAGGAATACGTCAGTGATTGCGAGGGCCTCGGAGACATCGAAGGCGATGATGTCCAGCCCCTTCTTGTCACTGGCTGCCTGGGCGGCGACCCTGGTCAGGTCGATGGCTTCTGCGGTTGCGCTCAATTTCACTTCCATACTGGTCGGGACGGGTGAGGATTCACTCGGTCGGGTCTGCGATCAACACGGTTCCGTCGTTCACCGGGGTATACAGCCCCCGCTTGGCAACATACTGGACAACTCCGTCCGGCACGAGATACCACAGCGGCAGACCCTCGGATACCCTGGCGCGGCACTCGGTTGAACTGATCGCCAGGGCCGGCACCTCCAGCCTGGTGACCTTGTCAGCGGGAAGATGGCTGATGTCGCGGGCCCGCAGGTCGACCCCCGGCCTGGACACCCCCACAAAATTGGCCAGGTCGAACAATTCTTCAGCGCCCCGCCAGGTCAGGATCGAGGCCAGCGCGTCGGCACCAGTGATGAAGAACAGGTCGACATCGTCGCCGCGTTCCTCCTTCAGGTCCTTCAATGTGTCGACGGTGTAGGTGTTGCCGGGCCGGTCGATGTCGACCCGCGAAACCGAGAACTGCGGGTTGGACGCCGTCGCAATCACCGTCATCAGGTAGCGGTCCTCACGACCGGCAACCCGGCGCCCGGCCTTCTGCCAGGGCACTCCGGTGGGCACGAAAACCACTTCATCGAGTTCGAAGCGGGCGGCGACCTCACTGGCAGCCACCAGGTGGCCATGGTGGATCGGGTCGAAGGTGCCACCCATCACACCCAGGCGGTAGCGGTGCACACCATCACGCACCCGGGCCAGGCCCAGGTTGATTGTGTCGTGCGGTGCCGAACCATTTGGCCCGGTATCGGTCATTTACGCACCTGCCCGGCACCGGTAACCACGTACTTGGTCGACGTCATCTCGGGCAGGGCCATCGGGCCGCGCGCGTGCGTCTTCTGCGTCGAGATACCGATCTCGGCGCCGAACCCGAACTCCCCGCCATCAACGAACCGGCTGGAGGCGTTGACCAGCACCGCGGCAGCGTCCACCTCGTTGACGAAACGCCGCTGCGCAACCGCATCATTGCTGACGATCGTCTCGGAATGGCCCGTGGTGTGGGCGTGGATATGGTCGAGCGCGGCATCCAGGTCGTCAACCACCTTGATCGCCAGGTCCATCGAAAGGTATTCGTCGTCGTACTCATCGGCACCAGCCGGGTTGATGCGCTCCACGATCTGGCGAGAGGCATCATCACCGTGCAGCGTCACCCCGGCATCGACCAGGGCACCAGCGACCCTGGGCAGGAACTCAGCGGCCACACCGCGGTGCACCAGCAGGGTCTCAAGCGCGTTGCACACACTGGGGCGCTGGGTCTTGGCGTTCAGCACGATGTCCAGGGCCATCTGCTGGTCAGCAGCGGCGTCCACGTACAGGTGGCAGTTGCCGGTACCGGTCTCGATCACCGGCACCTGAGAACCGCTGACCACCGCATTGATGAGCCCGGCACCACCGCGCGGAATCAGCACATCGATCAACCCGCGGGCAGCCATCATCTG
>JBMNPP010000101.1:0-10016 GCA_050943675.1 Brooklawnia sp. | reverse complement strand
CCCACCCGGCCTACCGGGCGATCTTCGAGACCATCCAGGTCACCCCGTACTCAGGTGAACGCTGGACCGAACAGTTGCAGGAGCACACCTCGGACGAGATGGTGCGCCAACTCGAGATCGCACTGCTGGTCGAGCCGATCCTGCGGGAGCCCGATGAGGCCTATGCGACCGCCTACACCGCGAAACTGAAGCTGCTCGGCACGGTGCGGCAGCTCAATGAGCTCAGGTCGCGGCTGCAGCGGATCAACCCGGTCGATGATTCGGCCGCGCACAAACAGGCCTTCACTGAGTTGATTTCGCTCGAGGCGCGCAGACGTCAACTCGAGGCGGTCAGCCTGGGTGCCGACTGACCCCTAGCATCGGGTTGTTGGGTTCGCAGTTGATCCACAACGGCCAGTGTTGTCCGTTTTCCGCGTGTGGGTAAGCGCATTCCGGCGGTGTTGCTGGCTGAGGCTGAGGTCATGGAAATCCCGGAAACCGAGTTGCTTGATGCCCAGGCCGAGGTCCGCCTGGCCCGTTTGATCGAGGCCGGCGTGTATGCCGAACATTGTCTGGGTGCCGATTACTGCCCTGACGGTGCGAGCCACGCGGAACTGCAGGCCCTGGTCGATCAGGGTATTGCTGCCTACCAGGAGTTCTACCTGGCCAACCTGCGCATGGTCGCCCAACTGGCGCACCAATGGGCCAAACGCGCGAACCTGCCGGTCGAAGAGCTCTTCCAGGAGGGCTGCATCGGCCTGGGGGAGGCCATCCGGCGCTGGGACCACGCCCGTGGCCTCCGGTTCTCCACCCTCGCCTTCGGCATGATCAACAACACCATCACCGATGCCGCGCTGGTGCGCTGCGGACGGCTGGACACCACCAGGTTCAAGGCCCGCTCCGCGTTGAAGATCCGTCGAGCCCAGGAACAGCTCGAATCCGAGCTGGGACGCAGCGTCACCCTCAGCGAGGTCGCCCGGCACCTGGGCCGCGACGCAGCTGCCGTGGCCCGCACCATGCAGGTCGCCCAACCCACGGCGCTGGGCACTGAACTGGACGACCTGGCAAGTGACTCCGATGAGCACGACGGCCCCGACCTGCTGCCTGCGCCTGTGTGGATGGTCGACCTGCCCGAGCAGGAACGCGCCGTCCTCGCCGCTCGCTACGGGATCGGTGAGCCGGCCCAGACCCGCGCAGAGTTGGCCAGGAACATGGGGGTGAGCCAGTCGACCCTGCGGCGGATCGAGTTGCGTGCCCTGGACAGGGCACGTCGGTTGCTGCTCAGTGAGGCAGCCTGAGGAGTGCTCTGGGTCGGGCTGGAACAATGGGGTCATGGCTGATCGACGTCTGCACCGAATGACCGACACCGAGGCTGATGAACTTCGACGGATCATGGGCGTGCGGTTTCGGCCGCTGGCCCAGGTGCGCGGGCCGCAGGCGCTGGTGGTGCTGCTGCACGATCGCATGGCGGTCCGGCAGCCGGCCGGCTGGCAGTTGGTCGCCTGGACCGATATCCAGCGTGGCGGATGGGATGACGACCGCCGACGCCTGCACTGGGAACTGACCGACGGCACGCAGGGTCACGCCGAACTCGACGAACCCGGTCAACTGCCGCACGCCTTCGCTGAACGCGTCCGAGCCTCCATCGTGGTCACCCGGCACGTCCGCCTCGACGGTGAACTCGGATCGGTGATCCTGTCCGGCCGCCGGACCCCGGGCACCAACGGCCCGATCTCCTGGCAGGTCGAGACCGCCGGACGCACCGATCTCGGCGACCAGCGGGTCGCCGACCAGGTTGTCGAGCTGGTCGCCGCGCTGCGGGCCGAGTTCGAGTAGCCACCCGGCCTCCGTACTGGGGCGCGGTGGTGCCACGCGTTTTGGGCAAACCTGTCCCATCTGCTAGCGTTTACTACCGCGTCGAAGACGTGAATAATCCCTGGTAGCTCAATCGGCAGAGCATCTGACTGTTAATCAGAGGGTTACTGGTTCGAGTCCAGTCCGGGGAGCCGATCTGACTAGGTGAAACACCCAATAATCAGCCCGGTGGGCAACTATCGGGCAATAGCACCTAGGAATCGGGGGTGTAGTCCAGAATAGTGCCGGCCTGAGTGAGTGCGTTCTGCATCGATTTCCCGATGTCGGGATTTTCGGTCACCCTTCCGTAGGCCCACCTCCCATTGCTGCGTCGCCCGTCCGCTGTGAGGACGAGGGCTGAGGCCCCGCGCGTGTAGGCAACGACCCGGGCGGCCAGTTCGGGGGTGTAGTCGAGGATCAGGCCGGCTTGGCGGAGCGCGTCTGTCCATGTACTACTCCCGCTATCACGGGAATCCGTGATATGAACACTCCCTCGCTTCCACCTCCCGTTTTCACGCCTCCCGTCCGCTGCGAGGACGAGGGCTGAGGCCCCGCGCGTGTAGGCAACGACCCGGGCGGCCAGTTCGGGGGTGAAGTCGAGGATCAGGCCGGCCTGGCGCATTGACTCGCCCCAGCCGCGCGATAACGCAGATGTCTGCGTTATCTCTGCGCTCCCGCGCCTCCACCTCCCATTACTACGCCTCCCGTCCGCAGCAAGGACGAGGGCTGAGGCCTCAGCTAACCAATTTCAGGGTGATGGTGAGGTGATGGTCGCGGCCGTTGCGTCTGCGGACCTTGGGGGGTCCGTCGTTGGTGTATTGCTTGCCACGCCAGCGGATTCGGTGGTTGTCGGAGTCGTAGTCGAAGGGTGGGATGACTGCCCGGAGTTCTTCGACGTTGCTGTCAACCCCTGGTGCTGTGAGCTTCGCCACTGAGCTGTTCATGACCTCGGCCGGGAGCAATGCGACCACCTCGGGCGGATTCCAGGTGCGGATTGGTTCGCCGTATTGGTCGCGGGTGACGGTGGCTTGCAGGATTTCTACACCGTCGCTTAGCTTCACGCGGTCCTCCGTCGGTACTGGTGCAGCACGGCCAGTTCGGGCAGAGTAAACCCATTCAATACGGCTGGGGTCTCGGAGTAATCCGCCACCTGATAGTGGCGTGCCTGTTCGGGGTTGACCATGAGCCGGGCGGTGGCGGTGATGATGACGGCTCGCAGGTCGTCGGCATCTGGGCCGGACCCGTCGAAGCCGTTGCCCCGGACGTAGGCCCGGACGAACATTGTGACGATGGGCAGGTGCGCCTGGGCCAGGCTCACGTTTTCGGGGGTTTGAGCCCGGCCCAGGAATGCGAGCACCTCGCTCGGTTCGACGTACATTGTTACGCGGTGATGCCGGTCAGGGTGATGATGGCCTCGGGGTTGAGTGGTGCGGCATCGTAGCGTGCCACGACCCGGATTGCTTGCTGGTCGTAGTCGGCGTAGGTCTCGGTGAGCACCTTGACTGAGGGGGCCAGGTCGCGGGCCACGGCGATCTGGCCGAAGTCTGCCAAGGCCGCTTTGCCCTCGGGGATGCGTGCGGTGACGGTGACCGGGGCCCCCCACAGGCGGAAGATTCCATCCTTGGTGGGGTCTGGCTGTAGCACGTATTGGCCACTGGTGAGCTTCAGTTTGCGCAGGCCAACGAAATCATCTGGCCGCAGGAGCCACTTCAGCGAGCCCATGTTGACGTTGGCGGCCAGCGCCTTGCCCCAGGCGTCCAGCAGGACGTCCAGGTCGAGCGGGCCCCCGACGGGCACGTTCTGGGTGTCCTGGTAGGCGAATAGGCCGAGTGGGGTGGTGGTGCCGTCACCGCCTGCGGACAGGAATTGCCGGTCGAGCTTGTCTGCAACATCGGTGACCAGCCTGTTTCGCAGGGTGGCGTCGAGTGCGACGATCGATTGGCGGGCCAGTTCGTTGCTGAACCGGGTGATGACTTTGACAGATTTCATGGTGCTGGGCAGCAGGGTGATTTCGTCGAAGTCGGTTTCGACCTCGCTGATCTGTTCGTTTTCACCGTGCCAGTCCGGGCTGGTCGCGCCACCCATTTTCGGGATGCGGATCTGCGATCCGTTGGTGTCGAAGATTCGTGGGCCAGCGCTCAGGAACACCGAGGTGTCGGTGAGCGGTTGCACAAGGATCTTCTGCACCTGCTCGGCGGTGAGTTCGGCGTGCGTGGCGGTGGATGCTGGGGTAACGGTCATATTGAGAAGTCCTGACGACTGGGTAGAAAGGGTTGGAATCGCCCAGCCGCCAGGACTCGGGAGGAGTGAGCCCGGTTGGATCAGCCCCCGGCTCACCCCTGAGTATACCCCTAGGGGGTATCTTCTGCAGAGTCGTCGTCTGGCGTGTCGTCGTAGCCTTGGTCGCGGATCTCGATCAGCGCCCAGTGGATGTCGCTCAGGCGGGCCACAATTTCATGCAGCAGGTTTTCCAGCGCGTCTGTGGTGTTCACGCGCCAGCTCGCAGGATCGCGGCCAGGTCAACCCCTGCCGGTTCGGGGGTCGGTCCCTGTCCGATGTCGCCTCGCGGGGTGCGGGTGGCGTAGTGCGGGTGCGCGTCCAACAGTTCATCGATGGCGGCATCCAGCTTGGCTGGGTCGTCAAGGATTGCCTCGTCGTAGGGCAGGTCGTTGGGGTCGGCCAGCCGGCCTGTTGCGGCGACTCGGGACACGAATAGCGCCTGGGCCAGGTCGTCTGCGCGCTTTGCTCTCACGCGGGCCTCAGCGGCCTCTCTGCGCAGTTGTTCGACGTATTCGCGGGGGAATGTGTCTGTGGCCTGTTCGGGCGTCTCCGTCGATTCTGGGGCCTCTGGTGGGGTGTCTGGGGTGTCGGTGGGCTCGATTTCGGGTGCGGTATTGGTGTCGGTCATCTTCTCTTCCTCTTCGAGGCCTTCTTGGCCTGGTCGGCGGTCTGGTAGTTGTCTGTCAGTTCCCGGAACACGGGTTGTTGGTGGCAGCCACAGCCGACGTGGCGGGGCATTGGGTGGTCGGCCTGGAAGATGCGGCCGTTGCGCCACCACCAAGTGCAAAGCTGGCATGCGTCAGGTTCGAGCTTTCGTCGCCAGCCACTCACCCGAGCGCTGGTTTGTAGCTGGCGAGCCAGTTCGCCGGCGGCCGCGTCCAGTGCCTCATTGCCGGCCAGTCGGGCCAGCCTCATGGCAATGTCACCATCACCGCCCACAATCTTGCGCAGTGCAATGCGCAGCCGCTCCAGGTCATCCGGCAGCGGTGGGATCTGGGCGGCCTGTTCAACCCCGGTCCGCTCTTCAAGCCAGTTTCTGAAGGCCACGCTGGCGGTGTTGGCTCCCTGGTCGCGAACGGCCAGCAGGTAGTCGCTGGCCACCTCGTTGAACTCGGCCGGGGTGATCGTGCCGCGCTCGCACAACCCCCACAGCCGGGCAGCGCCTTCCTCGCTGGTCTTCGCCAGCCGCGCCAGGGTGTCGGTGTAGGTCACAGTTCGAGCTCTCGCAGGTTCAGGCCTGCGGTGTCGAGTGCCGCGCCTCGCCGTGCGGTACGGACCCGCTCAATATCGGCTGGGCTGTACCCCATCACGTCAGTCAAGGCGACCTCCAGCGGCAACCCGATCGCCACCAGCTTCGCGGCAGCGTCGGCCTGCTGGGCTGGGGTGCGGGTCTCGGCGCTGGCCCAGATGGTTTCGACGCGACCGTCGGTATCGGTGCCGCGCATGATGTCGAGCATCATGGTTGCGACCTCCGCCCATGCACGCCCGAAGGCGCGTTGCAGCGCCGTGCAGCGGGCCACCAGGCTGGCCTCGGATGACCTGATCGCGTCGGCGCTGGCCGGCTGGTCACCATGCAGGCCTAGGTAGTGCGGTGGCAGGCCCGTCAACGCGCCGATCTGCTGGGTGATCAGTGCTGCGGCATCGGTGTAGCCGTCGAGCCGGGCGGCATCGAACTGCCCGAACTTGGTGTCCGGGTCTTCGCTCTGCCAGATGTCGTCAAGTGCAGCGCTGAACGGTTTGACTGGTTGCCCATCGGCGTCCTCCATGATCTCCAGGCCCGTCGCCCAGCGCCTTGGGCGCGCGTAGAACTCGCTGGTAACCAGCAGATCAGCCATCAGCTTATTCAGCGCGTCGGCAAGGTCGAGCACATCGTGCATCTCAGAATGGCCATCAGCCTCCATCAGCCTGCCACGATTCACGATGGGCACCACCGGCACTCGACCCAGAGGGTTGCCCAAGGTCTCGGTGGCGTGCCACCCGGTCGACGGGATCGCGGCCGGATCAGTCACGTTCGCCAGCGTCGACAGTCGGGTGATTCGGTCCGGCAGGTACAATATTGCGTGACCCTTGCTGCCGTCGGTCCATCGTTTCAGTGCGGCCGTGACCTGCCGTGTGGCAGGGTCTCGCAGCACAGCCACCTGCTGCGGTGTCTCAATCGTGACCAGCGGCCGGCCACGGGAATCGGCCCACACCACAGCGAAGCTCCTGCCGTAGATCAGTGCGTCGTAGTGCGCCTGCTGGGCCAACTCGGTCATCCCGAGCCGCTGCCACTCAGCCCAGAGTTCGGCCTGCGGTTCATCATCAACCCGGAACCCAGCGACCTCCAGGCGCTCAGCCAGGGCCTCCACTATCAGCCGAGGGTAATTCACCGCCAGCATGCGCAGCCGGCCGGACAATGCCTTGCGGGATTCGGGGGCCAGATAGGCAGCCGGCTGGGTACCGGTCCAATACCGGTCGAGCCGCGCCAGTTCCGGCCTGCTCGAATCAAGTTTGTTGTTCAGTGCTTTGATCATTTCTTCTTGTGTCATCGGAATGAAACCGCTCTCCTAGGTTTGGTCTTCTTCGAGTGATGTGCAGCGCGGTCGAGCGCCACAATGGCTGCCACGGCAGCGTCAATCTTGCGGGGTGAGCCGCGCTTGTCCTTGGTGACCAGATCGCCCATCGGCGTTCGTTTCGCAACGCAGTGCGCAATGTGGGCGGCCAGGCGGGCATCACCGTCATGGGTGAGCTTGCGATCAACCACGGCGGCATAGAACCGGTCCGTGGCCGGGGCCATCCGCTTGGCATACCCTGTGTTCCATTCGATCACCCGCCGCTCCCCGTAGCGGGTGGCCCACGCCTCCAACTCGGAGCGCCAACCCCACGGATCAGCAGCAAGCTCGACGACCTCGTATTTGCTGAAGGCGGCATCGATCGCGTCGTCAACCTCGGACCTCGGTACGCGCCACTGCGGATCACCGGGGTTCTCAAACAGGGCCTCAACCCAAACCAGCGGGTCGGGTCCGACAGTGCAGCCGATCAGTGCCGTCGAGTCACCAGACGCGGAACCGTCGAACGCGAGCACCACCCGGTCACCAGCGGCGACCCTGCGGCTCGATGTCGCGCAGGCATCCCACGCACCAAACGGAAGCCACGCCTCGGACGCCTTCACCCATTGACCCAAGCGCAGCTGCCGGAACACTGGCTCGCGCAAGGTCCGTGCAGCGGCCGCCAAGCCATCCTCGGCCAGGAAGTCGCTCAGGGCAGGGTTCGCCGCCTGCCAGGCGTCCCGGTCATCCAGCGCGCAACCCTCGGGTGCGGCCCACTCGCGCAGGTAGAATGCAGGATCGCTGCCCGACCGGCCATGGGCGACAAGTCGCCACATCACGCTGTCAGGCGAGGTCGCAGGCGTCGAGATCGCCAACACAAGCGAGGTCGGCCTCTTCCCCGCAACACTGGTGACAGCCTCAAAGACGGGCTCCGTGACGACGTGCAATTCGTCAATGATCAGCAGCGACGGATCCCAGCCATGGAGTGCGGCCGGATCGGCAGGCAGCGGGTGAAGCGTCCCGTTGGTCTCCGGCACGACAATCCTGTGCTGGTAGATCTGGGCCCGCTCGGCCAACTCGGGGCTGGTCTCAATCATTCGGCGAGCAAGATTGAACACAATGGTTGCTTGGCGTTGATCGCTGGCCACGACCAGCACCTCCGCCGAAGGTGGCCCCACGAACAGTTCAGCAACCGCCAGGGCAGCCGCCAGCGCGCTCTTGCCATTGGCTCGCGGCAGGCTCACCAGCGAAGTACGGACACCATCAGCGAACGAACCACGTACAAGCTCCTGCTGCCAGTCGCGCAGCCGGAATGGCTTGCCAGCACCGACACCCTTGGTCACTTTGACGTACTTGTGGATGAAGCGAATGCGTCGCTCTGCCCGATCACGAGGCCACCCCTTGAAGTCGAGCGGAGCGGCCGTCACCTTGGCTTTCGGGCCAGCTTTCAGGCCTGCCATCTACTCACCCCCCCGACTGTCTCACAGTGTGAGACGGAAAGTTTGCCTTGGCTACGGCCGAAGCCGGGCCCCTCCCGACCCCCACCCCCCTGGCTGGGCCGCGCCTCGAGTTGCAGGCCCGGCACACCACATCAATGTCAACAAGTCGGATCGGCAGGCCTTCGGCCTTGCGCTGCCAGGCCTCGGGGGAGTGGTCAGCGGTTAGGTCCTCGGTCGCCCCGCAGTCAGAGCAGAAAGGCTGAAGCCTCCGGGCTCGGCGGGATAGCCGTTTCCATGCTCCGTCGTAGCCATGTTCTGCAACCGTCCCTCGGTAGCGCCTGGTCGGCTCGGGCTCATGTTCTGCACAGTAGTTGAGCTCGGTCAGCTCGCCACACCTTAGGCAGGGCCTAAGGATTTTGGATTTGGAAGAAGAATTTGAAGCATGCATCGTTTGGGTCTGTAGTGCGAACCAGACTGCAACGGTGCATGCAATTAAATTGATCACGCGCCATCACCGCAATCGGGGTGGGTCGTGGCGCCATCACCAGCACTCATCCCAAACCCACACACTTTGCATCTCGGTAGGTTCGGGTCCGAACTTACCTCCTGAACATCCCTTCTTCTATATAAGGGATGTTCGGTATGTTCAGAACGTACCGGTTCGGCACCTTTCGGTATGTTCGGTACCTTCGAGTTATTCAGCACGTAAAGGGCACCTCCACCTCTTCCCGGACGCCTCTGTTTTGTGATTTGGCCGGCCTCAACCAACGCATCGCGCGCCTTGGTGAAGTCGGCATCCCTGCGGCCAGTGAGGGTTGAAAGCTCATTTCCTGACACACCACCGGCCAGGCTCGGCCGAGCCATGATTTCCATGATTTGTTCCTTGGTGGCGACGTCGAGTCGTGCAGCAGCGGCCTGCTTGCGTGACCCATTGCCCGAGATGCTGAGTCGGCGCGCCAGTGGGTCGTATCGCAGCTCTTCCTCTGTCACATCAACGTCCCGGCCGTAAGCACTGAAGAAGCGTGGCGCGTCCCCGTTTGGTGCGTCTTTCGAGTCGAGCGAGAGCTTCCAAATAGCGTCAGGCCAATCCTGGATCCGGGAGTCGCCACGGGAGCGTTGCCCTTCGTGGCCCGTGTGGTGAACCACCATGAGCTCACTCACCCCTGCCTCGTGGGTTAGTTCATCCAGTGCTTCCAGCAGTCGCCCTGCGTCCCGGTTCTCATCGAGCCCGAGCGCGTCCAGCAGTGGCCTTAAACAATCCAGGATTAGAACGTCAGTAAAGCTCAGTACCTCGGCCCAGCGGCTGCGCGTGACAGGATCCAGCACGTTGAACGTCGAGATCTGGCCACGCAGCGCCAGCACATTGATTCCGTTCATCGCGGGGATTTGCTGGTCGCGCAGCCACCGCCGCAACTGCCGCTCATCCAACTCGTCATCAATCAGGGTGACCGTGGGCAGCAGTTCGCCGTCGATCGGCACAACTTCGAACTGCCCCAGGAATGGGTCGCCGGTGGATAGCGCGCGTATTGCGTTCGCCACGAGGGTTGTCTTGCCGGCCTTGTGTTGGGCTGCCAGGACGACGCGACCGCCGGTTGGCCAGAGTCCGTCGATCAGGTAGGCCGGGTCTTCGTCTGGCATTCGCAGGAAGTTGTCCAGGTCCTGCAACTCGGGTAGTGGCCGGTTGATCGCCTTCTCGGCGCGCAGTGTTTCGCGGGCCTTTTCGCGGGCTCGCTGTGTGCGCAGTTCCTCGCGATAGGTGAACTCGAACAGTCGCTCGCTGGCCTCGTCTGGCTCTGGTTTGGTGATATACTGGTCGGAAGCACCCAGTCCAGAGTTGCTTGCTACCGCCCGGGATTCGCCGCCCGGGCGGTTTTCATTTGCGATCATGCGGCCGCGCCATCCTTTGCTGCCGGGATGGAGCGGAAGGCGTTGTCGA
>JBMNPP010000100.1:0-10059 GCA_050943675.1 Brooklawnia sp. | reverse complement strand
CACCAACCATGGCGCGCTTGAGGAATAGCTCCAACGCGATCCGCAGCGTCATGTCGGTGTCGAAGGCATTCAGGTGGGTCTGGAAGGGACGGGCTGCTGCCCCGCCATGGATCAGCTGGAGTGTCGGTGTCTCGACCTCGAGGAAACCAGCCTCGTCCAGGGTCCTGCGCAGCGACTTGGTGACCGCTGCCCGCAGCCGCACAATTTCGCGGGCCTCGGGCCGGACGATCAGGTCGGCATAGCGCTGCCGGACGCGGGCCTCCTCGGACAACTCCTTGTGCAGTGTGGGCAGTGGACGCAGAGCCTTGCTGGCTGTGCGCCACTGGCTGGCCAGCACCGACAGCTCACCACGCCTCGAACAGATCACCCGGCCCCGCACCCAGATGAAGTCACCAAGGTCGACATCGGCCTTCCAGTCGGCCAGTGCCTGCTCGCCAACCTCGGCCAGCGAAATCATCACCTGCAGCCGTTCGCCGTTGGAATCCGGATCGAAGCCATCCTGGACGGTGGCGAAGCACAGCTTGCCGGTATTGCGCAGGAAAACCACCCGGCCACCGATTTCGACCACGTCCCCGGTTTCTTCGCCCGCCGCCAGTTCGGGCCATCCGCTGCGCACCTGTTCAAGGGTGTGGGTGCGCTTCATGTCGACCGGATATGGCTCGCGGTCGGTACCCACCATGCGGGCCCGCTTCTCGCGGCGGATCTGCTGCTGTTCAGAGAGTTCGGCAGCACTCTGGTCGGGGCTGGCGGTCACAGTCGGCTGGTCAATCACGCCGGCCAGCCTAGGCCACTCACTCGCTGGAGTGGGAGTCCTGCGGCCCGCCCGCAAGTTCCGGTTGCCAGCCGATCAGCCTCTCACCAGCGATATTCGCCGTGCCGGCCTGGCCGGGGTACATGACCCTGGCCTGGCCGGCGGTGACCTGCAAATCCAGCTCACGCCCGTCGCGCAGGCGCAGCCTCACCCAGTGCTGCACCCCGCTTCCGGCACCGACCTCGCGGGCGCCCAACACCTGGGCAGGCATCGAACTGATCGAGGGCGCCCCCTTCGACCGGGAAGCGGCCACGAAAATCGCCACCGCCACACCGATGCCGCCGAACACCACGACGGCAGCGAAGAGCCAAACCAGCATCGACATCTTCAGCCCCTGGCCGACCCGATCAGCGCGGCGTTCTCATCGAGGGCAGCCAGCCGCTCGGCCACGCCGAGGTCGTTCGGGCGCAGACCAAGCTTCAGTCCGTAAGTGACATCACCAGCAGCCTCCAGTGCGGCGGCCACCTCGGCAGCACCCAGCAGGCTTCCAGCCGGGGCAGCCGACGTACCGGCCAGCGGAAGGTGCATGTCGGCCCACGGAACGCCGAACTCGGTCTGCTCGCCCGAGCAACTGGAGAACCCGAGGTGGCGCAGCCAGCCGGAGGCAGCCGACTGCTCGATGTGTGCCAGCGCGGTGGCGGCATCGCGGCCCTCGATCGCCGAACGCGCCCAGTTGATGACCATGCCCCAGCCGGCCAGGGGTGCAGCAGCCGCGACTTCTTCGAGGATGGCCAGTTCCTGGTCGAGGCGCAGGTAACCCTTGTTGGGCTCTTGGCCCTCGACGTGGGCATCGCAATGCTCGATCCACAGCTGGGCGCCGCCCCAGTCCCAGCCAGCCATCTCGAGCAGGGATGCAGTGAAGATCGCAGGATCGGCCTTGCCGGTGGGTGCCGAGTGGATCTCGACCGCCCGCACGATGTGGCCCTCGGCAGCCAGCGCAGCGGCTGCGGCGGCCTCGCCGCGTGCCCACTCCAGGGCACGCTGCCTGCCCGCTTCGTCGGGTGAGGCCAGACCGAAGTCCGGGTCCTTGGCGTTGCGTCCGGTGGTGCCGGGCACACCACTGATGATCACCGGCAGATCAGCTGGTGCGCCAGCCGGCCAGTCCACTGAATCGGCATAACCAAGTTCGAGTCCACCCAGCCAGTTGCGCGTTACCAGTTCACGCATGAAGGCCAGACGCTCTGATTCATCAGCGGGCCACACGTTGTAAGCGGACGAGTAAAGTTTCATTTCCTTGGGCCTCCTTGCGGTTGGTACGCCCAAGTTTGGCACGACACGGCGAGTTCAGGTCAAGATCACTCCATCGCAGGTATCCGGGGTTTGAGTGAGCGCTCACTCACATGTACTCTGTGCCCTCGTGGGAAGAGCAACACCGTTACCGCCGGACGAGCGCCGCCAGGCAATCATCGCCGCAACCCGGCCGCTGCTGATCAGCGAGGGGCCGCGGCTGACCACCCGTCAGGTGGCCGAAGCGGCCGGCATCGCCGAGGGCACCATCTTCCGGGTATTCGAATCGAAGAGCGACCTGCTGACCGCGGTGATCGAGGACACCCTCGACCCCACTGAACTGTGCCGGCAGATCAGCGAACTGCCACCCCAGAAGAACCTGGCAGACCAGGTCGGCAGGCTGCTCGAACTGTTGGCGGCCAATGTTGACACCGTCTCGACCGTCGCTGCGGCGATGCACGCCATGCCGGGTGAAGGCCGGCCCCGTCAGGGCCACCATGCCGGGCACGACCACTGCGCGCACACCGGACGCGAGAACGCGGTCCGGGCAGCGCTGGTTGCCGCATTGACGCCCTGGGCAGACCAGATCTGGCTGCCACTGGGCCAGGCCGCCGCACTGATCCGCAGTGTCGCGCTCGCCGCAGCGCACCCCATGCTCTCTGGCCACGAATTCAACGACCCGGCCGCACTGGCCCAGGTGATTGTTCGCGGCATTCGCACTCCCGAGAAGGACTGAAATGCTGGTCAAGCTCATCAACCGATACACCAAGCCGTACGGGGCATTACTGGTCGGCGTGGTGGTCTTCCAACTGTTGGCCACCGGGGCGTCCCTGCTGCTGCCCAGCCTCAACGGCGACCTGATCGACAACGGCGTGGCCCGCGGTGACACCGCCTATGTGCTGCGCCGCGGTGCCCTGATGCTGGCCATCAGCGTGGTGCAGGCCGCCAGCCAGATCACCGCCGTCTACTTCGGGGCGCGCGCCGCGATGGCCTTCGGCCGGGACGTGCGGGCCGCCGTCTTCGACCGCGCACTGTCATTCAGCACCCGCGAGATGAACCAGTTCGGTGCACCCAGCCTGATCACCCGAACCACCAATGACGTGCAGCAGGTACAGATGCTGGTGCTGATGACCTGCATCATGATGGTCACCGCCCCGATCACGATGGTCGGTGGGGTGTTCATGGCGCTGCGCGAGGATCGCGGGCTCAGCTGGCTGATCCTGGTCGCGGTGGTCCTGCTGGGCTCGGTGATCGGTCTTCTGGTGTGGCGGATGACCCCGCTCTTCCAGGCCAACCAGCGCAAGATCGACACCGTCAACCGCGTGGTGCGCGAGCAGATCACCGGCATCCGGGTCATCCGGGCGTTCACCCGCGAGCCGCTGGAGCGGGAACGCTTCGAAGACGCCAATTCCAGCCTGATGCGGCTGTCGATCGCCATCGGCGCACTATTCGCGGTGCTGTTCCCGTTCGTGACACTGGTAATGAACCTGGGCAGCGTCGGGGTGATGTGGTTCGGTGGGCTGCGCATCGACGCCGGCCAGATGATGGTCGGCCAGCTGACTGCCTTCCTCACCTACCTGATGCAGATCCTGACCAGCGTGATGATGTCGACGATGATGGTGATGATGGTCCCCCGGGCTGCCGTCACCGCACGGCGCATCATGGAGGTGCTGAACACATCCTCCAGCGTGGTACCACCAGCCAACCCGGTCACCGACCTGCCTGAACAGGGCACCGTACGTTTCGACGACGTCGAGTTCGCCTATCCCGGCGCGGACGCCCCGGTGCTGTCGGACATCAACTTCGAACTGCAGCCCGGGCAGACCACCGCAGTGGTCGGCTCGACCGGCTCGGGCAAGACGACCCTGGTCAACCTGATCCCGCGACTCTTCGACGCCACCGGTGGACGCGTGCTGGTCGACGGGGTCGACGTCCGCGATATCGACCCCGACCTGCTGTGGAGCCGGATCGGCCTGATACCGCAACGGCCCTACCTGTTCACTGGCACAGTGCGGTCGAATATGCACTATGGCGACCCGCTGGCCACGGATGAGCAGATCTGGCAGGCCCTGCGGATCGCCCAGGCCGACGACTTCGTCGCCCGGATGGACGGCCAGCTCGACGCACCGATCGCCCAGGGCGGCACCAATGTGTCCGGTGGGCAGCGCCAGCGGCTGTCGATCGCCCGGGCCGTGGTCAAGCGTCCCGAGATCTTCGTCTTCGACGACGCATTCAGTGCCCTGGATGTCGCCACCGACGCCCGGCTGCGGGCCGCCCTGGCCGCCCAGACCCGGGACGCCGCAGTGCTGATCGTGGCCCAGCGGGTCTCGACCATCAGGCAGGCCGACCAGATCGTGGTACTCGACCACGGCCGGATCGTCGGCCTGGGCAGCCACGACGAGTTGCTGGCCAGGTGCCAGACCTACCGCGAGATCGTCGAATCCCAGTTGAGCGCCGAGGAGATCACGGCATGAGCAGGCATCACGAACAGCCCGCAGTCACCAGGGCGCCGGAACGTCCCAAGCACGGCTCACGAGCGGCCAGCCACGGTCCGATGGCTGCCGGGAACATCGCCGAGAAGGCCATCAACTTCGGTCCCTCACTGCGGCGGCTACTGGCGCAGATGCGGCCCGAGCGGGTGATCTTCGTCAGCGTGCTGATGATGGGCGTCTTCTCGGTGCTGGGCCTGGTGGTGGGGCCGAAGATCCTCGGCCGGGCCACCGACGTGATCTTCACCGGGGTGATCGGGCGTGCCCTGCCGCCCGGCACCACCAAGCAGGAGGCCATCGACATCCTGCGCGCGGCCGGCGAGGACAAGTTCGCCGACATGGTCAGCGGAATGCAGGTGGTGCCCGGTCAGGGCGTCGACTTCGAACTGCTGGGTCGCTGGCTGCTGCTGGCGTTGGCCTTCTACGTGGCGGCCGGCCTGCTGGCCTTCCTGCAGAATTTCCTGCTCAACAAGGCCGTCCAGCGCACCGTCTACCGGATGCGGGACGCCATCCGGGCAAAGCTCGACCGGCTGCCGCTCAGCTATTTCGACAACCAGCCGCGTGGTGAACTGCTCAGCCGCATCACCAACGACATGGACAATGTCTCCCAGACCCTGCAGCAGACCCTGGGCCAGGTGCTCAATGCGCTGCTCACCCTGATCGGTGTCACGGTGATGATGTTCACCGTCAGTCCGCTGCTGGCCGTGCTGACGCTGGCCATCGTGCCGCTGGCCGGTGTGGTGTCGATGATGATCGGGAAGAGGGCCCAGAAGCAGTTCACCGGCATGTGGGCGGCCACCGGCGAACTGAACGCCGAGGTCGAGGAGGCATTCACCGGGCATGCCCTGGTGAAGGTCTTCGGCAGGCAGCGCGAAGTACAGCGCAGTTTCGATGCCACCAACCAGCGACTGTTCAACACAGCCTTCAAGGCTCAGCTGATCTCGGGGCTGATCATGCCGGTCAACTTCCTGATCGGAAACCTGAATTATGTGGTCATCGCGGTCGTGGGTGGTCTGCGTGTGGCCAGCGGGCAGATGCCGCTGGGCAATGTGCAGGCATTCATCCAGTACTCACAGATGTTCAGCCAGCCGATCACCCGGATCGCCTCGATGGCCAACCTGCTGCAGTCGGGGGTGGCCTCGGCCGAGCGTGTCTTCGAGGTGATGGATGCCACCGAGATGCGCCCGGACGACGACGGCCAGTTGCCCGCCCGGATCGATGGCCGGGTGGAGTTCCGCGACGTCGACTTCGCCTACACGCCTGCCCGGCCGTTGATCACCGGACTGAACCTGACCGCGCACCCGGGCCAGTCGATCGCGATTGTCGGGCCGACCGGTGCGGGCAAGACGACGCTGGTGAACCTGATCGAACGCTTCTACGAGATCGACGCCGGTCAGATCCTGCTGGACGGGGCCGACATCACCACGGTGCCGCGCTCGGAGTTGCGCGGCCAGTTGGGCATGGTGCTGCAGGACACCTGGCTGTTCGGCGGCACCATCCGCGACAACATTGCCTACGGCAAACCGGACGCCACGCAGGACGAGGTGATCGAGGCCGCCAAGGCCGCCCACGTCGACCAGTTCGTGCACCAACTGCCTGCCGGCTACGACACGGTCATTGATGAGGAGGGCACGAATATCTCGGCCGGCGAGAAGCAGCTGATCACCATTGCACGGGCCTTCATCTCTGATCCGGAGGTGTTGATCCTCGACGAGGCCACCAGTTCGGTCGACACCCGCACCGAACTGCTCGTGCAGCAAGCGATGGCCCGGTTGCGTACCGGCCGCACCAGCTTCGTCATCGCCCACCGGCTGTCAACCATCCGCGACGCGGACGTGATCCTGGTGATGCACGATGGCGCCATCGTCGAGCAGGGCAACCACGACGAGCTGATCGCTGCACGGGGCGCCTACTACGACCTTTACCAGTCGCAGTTCGTCGCCGCACTCAGCGAGGCCTAGCGCCTGGCCCTCAGCCCTGCTGGTCCGGGGTGAGCACCGCCGCCAATTGTGCGCAGGCATCCTGTCCCAGGATGCCCATGCCCCGGTAGAAGGCGGTCTCGGCATTGGCCTCGACCCGGCTGAAGAACTCCGGTGCCCACCTGAGCAGGTGTTCGGTGGCGAACTGGTGGTGGGCCTCGATGAACGGCTCGGCGTCACCACCGGCCTCGAGGGTGTCCATCGCGCGCAGCAGCATAGTGCCCATGAATTCCAGCTCGAGACTGATGTGGTCGTCGGGTTCCTTGTTCAAGCGGGGGGCCTGCAGCCCGAAGCGGCGGTAGAACTGGCGCACCTGCAGGGTTTCTTCCTCGAAGACCAGGCCCTCACGTGACAGGTAGACCGATTCCCATGGCACCGCCCTGGCCTTGCCCGGGCCGCGGACCAGCAGCCACAGGTCATCGCCGACCTGCTCGACGGTTTCACCCTGCTCCCGCGATGCGGTCACCCCGGCCAGTCCCTCGGCGGTGCGCGGCCCGTCGGGCAGCGGCCACGATGCCAGCATTTCTGCCGATCGCACCTGGTCGAGGCTCTCAGCGTCGGGAGCCTGGGAGAAAAGTCGGCTGAGGACTGTCCAGGCCGCAGCCCAGGCATCCCAGTCTTGAACACGGGTCATGGGCTCATGGTAGATGCTGGATGCGTGACGATTCACTCCAGCCACCCGTTCGCAGACGCATTCCGCGAGCCGGCCAGGCAATTCCGCGGTCGCCTGGGCGGTCGGGTGAGCCTGTGGACTACCGGTGCGGGCGCCAGCCGGGTGGGCCTGAGCGTCACCTCGCTGCTCGCCGTCGGCGGTGAGCCCTGGCGGCTCGTGGCAGCCCTCGACCCGGATGCCGAATTCACTGACGCGCTGCTCGCCTCCGGGCGGGCAGTGGTGAGCCTGCTGGACGCCGGGCACCTGCAACTGGCCGAGGCCTTCGGTGGTGGCCCCGCACCCGGCGGGCCGTTCCGGATCGGCCAGTGGACCCAGACCGCGTGGGGTCCGCGTCCGGCCGACGCCTCGGCCTGGGCCGGTGTCGAACTGGAGACCCACCACGAGGTCGGCTGGTCGGTCCTCAGCACGGTGCGTATCGCCCAGATCGAGATCATCGACGGCGGTGAACCACCGCTCACCCACTACCGCGGGCGCTACCGCCTCGACTGAGCCATTACGCGTAGCGCGACCGGGCCCTGCGCAATGGCTGGCCAGGGCCCCCGCGCTGCTAGCCTCACGCCCATGTTGCGCATCCTGGGCACTGCGGCGGTGCGACCCGCACGGATTGTCACTTCGGCCGAACTGGACGCCGTCCATGGTCGCGAACCGGGCACGAGCCACGCCAGGTCCGGGGTATCCGAGCGGGCATGGGCCGGCACCGAGACCGCCTCCGAACTCGGCGCGCAGGCACTGGGGCAGGCGCTGGCCACAGCCGGTGTCGAGGCCGGTGAACTGGACGCGGTGATCGGCGCCTCAGCGGTACCCGAACAGCCGATGCCGACCACTGCGGTGCTGGTGGCCCGGCGGCTGGGGCTGGCCGGGCTGGCAGCCTTCGATGTCAACGCCAGTTGCCTGAGCTTGCTGACCGCGCTCGACATGGCCGGGCTGGGGTTGGCCGCCGGCCGCTGGCGTCGCGTGGCCATCGTGTCCAGCGAGATCGCCTCGGTCGGTCTGGTCAAGCAGGAGGCCGAGACCGGCTCGTTGTTCGGTGACGGCGCTGCCGCCGTGGTGTTGGGCCCCTCCGGTGACGGCTCGGAACTGCTGGGGGTACGCACCCAGGCCTTCCCGGACGGCGCCCGCACCTGCCAGATCCTGGCCGGCGGCACCCGCTTCAACATCACCAACCCGCCGCCAAGTGAACGCGACTACCTGTTCAGGATGGACTCCTACGGCATCGTGCGGGCCACGGTTGCCGCATTGCCCGGGTTCGTTGACGAGTTCCTGGCATCGGTGCGGCTATCCCGTGACGAGATCGACCTGCTGGTACCGCACCAGACCAGTGGGCTCGGCATGCGCTACCTGCGCAAACGACTGGGCTTCGCCGACCAGACCATCGTCGACATCCTGGCCAGCCACGGCAACCAGGTCGCCGCTTCACTGCCCACCGCGCTGCACACAGCAATCGAGTCGGGCCGGTTGCGCCGCGGGCAAATCGCGATGCTGTTGGGCACCGGTGCCGGGCTGGTCGTGGGCGCCGCGGCGCTGCGGTACTGAGGGATGATGGGCCAATGCGCGTCGAACTGCTGATCGCCGGGTCGACCCACCAGTGGGGGCCGCTGGCTGGTGCCGGGCCGGGCCGTGTCGAATTCCCCGCGTTGGTCGCCTGCCTGCGTTGGCCCGATGGACCGGTCGCACTGTTCGACACCGGCTACGCGGCCGATGCCAAAGTGGCGATGGGCCGCTGGCCCGAGCGCGCCTACCGGTCCCTGCTGCCGATCTCGATCGGACCCGGCCAGCATGCCGCCGCCCAACTGGCGACCCTGGGCGTGACAGCCAAAGAAGTCAGTCATATCGTAATTTCGCATTTTCATGCCGACCACATCGGTGGCCTGCGCGACTTCCCCAACGCCCGGCTGATCCATGGTCGGGCACGGGCCCCTCGACCTGCCCCCAGGGCGTCCCTCGCCCAAACCCGGCACGGCTTCATACCCCAATTCCTGCCGATCGATTTCGAGCGACGGGCCGGTCGGCACACCGACCTGGACCCTGTCCCGATTGAGGAACTCGGCGACATCGGGCAACTGTTCGGACCCGGGCGCGACCTGCTCGGTGACCGGTCGGCGATCATCATCCCGCTGCCCGGCCACGAACCAGGGCACCTGGGCCTGTGGCTGCCCGGGCAGCAACTGCTACTTGCCGGCGACGCGATCTGGGCGCCGATCGATGCCGGAGGTTTGCCCCCGCGTGCCGTCCAGGAAATGGTCTTCGCCCAGCCCGGGGCCTACCGCAACACCGCAGCACGACTGCGCGAACTGGCCCGCCGCCAGCCCGGCATCAGCATCGTGGCCTCACATTCACGCCAGCTGATCGAGCTTGCCCAGGCCCGATTGGCACCCTGATGGACCGTCTCGACCTGCTGCTGGCCAGCTACTTCACCACCCGGGCACGCCGCCTGCACACCCGCGACCAGATCGAGGTCTGGCAGCGCCGGAAACTGCGCCGAACCCTCGCCCGCGCCCGGCGTCGGTTCGACTTCTACCACGAGATCCCGGCCCCACAGGAGCATTCGGCGAGTGGCCTGCTGGCCGGGTTCCCGGTCATCGACAAGCACGCCTGGCTGGCGAACTTCGAACGGCTGAATGTGCTCGGCGTGAGCCTGGCCGAGGCCCGGGCCGCCGGGCAGGCTGGTGAGCGCGACCGCAGCTTCACCGGCACCCTGGGCGGCCTTTCGGTCGGTCTGTCGTCGGGCACCTCGGGGCGGCAGGGAGTCTTCCTGACATCACCGGCCGAGCGCGCGGTCTGGGCGGGCACCATGCTGGCTCGGGCGCTGCCCGACGGCCTGCTGCGGCCGGCCCGGGTAGTGATGGTGCTGCGCGCCGGAGGCCCGCTTTACGACACAGT
>JBMNPP010000099.1:0-10096 GCA_050943675.1 Brooklawnia sp. | reverse complement strand
GGTGCAGCGATGTCAGGCTGTTCACCGAACCGGCGACGTCGACGGGCAGGTCAGGGTTCGCGCCGTCAGGCTTGCGCTCGCCACTTGGGTCATACCAGGCGCCCTGCGGCAGCGACAGCACACCGGGGGCGATCCGGTCGGTCACCTTGGCCTCGATCTGCACCGTCCCGCGCTCGTTGAACACGAACACCTGGTCACCGTTGTCGATACCGCGCTCAGCGGCATCCAGGGTGTTGATCCACAGGCTCTGGGTGTGCGCCTCGATCAGCCAGTCGACATTGCCGTACGAAGAGTGCGTGCGGGCCTTGTAGTGGTGACCGATGATCTGCAGCGGGTACTCCTCGTTCGTCTTCGCCTCTTCGGCACCTTCCCAGGTCGTGGTGAACTCTGGAAGTGGCGTGAGCACGTCACCCGGCAGCTTGGGCCGGAAATCACCGAACGTCCACTTCTCGGCCATCGCAGCCAGCCGGTCAGAGTAGACCTCGATCTTCCCGGACGGCGTGGGCAGCGGGTTGCCCTCGGGATCCTCGCGGAACTCGGCCATCGACACGACCGGACCGGAGTACTTGCGGAACATCCCCATTTCCTTCCACGTGTCGTAGTCGGGGATGTCGGGATCCTCGGCCCGGCTGGCCTCAACCGATTCGCGGAGCCAGTCCTCACGGCTCTTGCCCTCGGTGAATTCCTGCTCGGTGCCCAGCAGCTTCGACAGGTCGTGGCAGATGTCGTAAACCGAACGGCATTCCCACATCGGCTCGATCGCCTGCGACGAGATGATGCCGTACGCCATCGGTCCGGCATTCTCACCGGGGTGCAGGTCGAATTCCTCGGCAGTGGATGTGCCCGGCAGGATGTAGTCGGCATAGCGCGCTGACACGGTCATCTGGATATCGCAGACCACCAGCAGCTCACACTTGCTGTCATCCTGCAGGATCTCGATCGAGCGGTTGTTGTCACCGGTCTGGTTGACCAACGAGTTGCTGCCGTACTGCCAGATCATCTTGATCGGCACTTCGAGCTGGGTGTTGGTCGGCTCACCGTCGTCATCGACCGGCACCTTGAGTGCGCGGACGCCCGGGCCCGGCTTGACACCGACACCTGCGTTGAAGGTGTTCATCTCGGGGCCATGCTCGATGGCATCCAGCCAGGAGAACACCGAGATGATCTTCTCGGACGGGTTGACCGTGCCGGTGTTGAAGACCTTCTGGATCGGCAGGGCGGCTGCTCCCTCTCGGGCGCCATTGCCGCCGCCGGGGATACCCACGTTGCCGGTCACACAGGCAAGCAGGAAGATCGCGCGGGCCTCGTTCTCGCCGTTGGCGTGCCGCTGCGGACCCCAACCCTGGGTGATCGCGCACGGCTTGGCAGTACCGATCTCGCGGGCGAGCCGGATGATCGAGTCGACAGGGATACCGGTGATCGATGCGGCCCACTCGGGGGTCTTCTCGATGCCGTCGGGGCCCTTGCCCTCGATATAGCTGCGGTAGGAGGCGTTCTTCGGGGCCCCCTCGGGCAGAGTGTCCTCATCAAAGCCGACGCAGTACTTGTCGAGGAACTCCTGGTCCTGCAGGCCCTCGGCCAGCATGACGTGGATCATTCCGGCGATGAACGCGGCGTCGGTGCCCGGGCGGATCGGCACCCACTCATCACCCAGGATCGCGGCGGTCTCGCTCATCCGTGGGTCGACCACGATGGTGCGGACCCTGGATTCCTCCTTGGTCTGCTGGGTGACGAACAGTTGGCCACCACCAGACATGCGGGTCTCGAGCGGGTTGTTGCCGAACATCACCTGCAGTTGTGCGTTGGCCGCATCATCGAAGGAGTTGCCGTTGAACCAGGTGCCGTAGAAGTACGGGTAGGCCTGGGTGATCTCGGTGGTCGAGTAGTCAGAGTAGTGGTCGAGGTAGCCGCCCCAGGTGTTCATCATGCGGGCGAACGGGGTGGCTTCTGGTGGCCACGAGCAGGCCATCGTCGAACCGAGGACTCCAGTGCCGTACTGGATATAGAAGGCCTCATTGCCGTAGTCGGCCTTGATTTCCTTCATCTTGTCGGCGATCTCGCCGAGCGCCTGGTCCCAGCTGATCTCTTCCCACTCGCCAGCGCCGCGGGCGGTGCCCGGCTTGCGCTTCAGCGGCCGCTGCAGGCGGTCGGGGTTGTAGATGCGGTGCCTGATCGCGCGACCACGCACGCAGGCCCGGACCTGCTGGCTGCCGAGTTCGTCGGTACCGGTGTTGTCGGGCAGGACGCGCACGATGGTGCCGTCCTTGACCTGCAGTCGCAGTGGGCAACGCGACCCACAGTTGACGGTGCAGGCACTCCAGACGGTCTGGTCGGCGTCGGCCATGCCGTCGGCAGGGGCAGCCTTGGCTGGCGTGGCCCCGGGCATCCCCAGGTAGGCCGAACTGCCCACCAGTGCGGTCGTCCCCGCAACTGCACCAGACCACTTCATGAACGAACGGCGATTGATTGATGGAGCCACCGCAGTCATTCGTGATTCCTTTCTTGTTACAGGACCCCCGGGCCCTGTTGGTTCGAGTGGATTGATTTCCGTGGCCAAACGCCCGTCAGACTCCGACTCGGACCATCACCTCGTAGAACAGTGCGCGTCCCATGAACTCGCCGATCAGCACCAGCACGAAACTGCCGATCAGCAGGTAGGCAAGCGAAGCCAGCCGCTTGATGCCGAATCCCGCATAGTAGAAGGCCAGCAGGCCGAGCAGGAAGGCACCGACTGCCAGCAGCGTGAAGCGCACGCCCGCGAACAGCGTCGCGTAGTGGGCGGCCGAGGCCTGGCCGTCCGGACCCATCCCGGACAGCGTCGAGATGTACAGCGGCATCGCGATCAGCAGGACGCCGGCCATCAGGACCGCCAGGGTGACCATGGCGCGCACGGACTGGCCGAGCAGGGTGTTGACCTCGTTGCGGGTCTCGGCGTCGGCCACCTCGGCGTCGGCGAAGAAGGCCTTGAGTCGGTCGCCCAGCGATCCGGAACCGTCCTCAACACTGGCCTGCGCTGCGAGCTGGTCATCGCCCAGGATGGCCTCGCGCCGCTGACGGCGGGCGACTACCAGGACGAAGGCCATCGCAACCGACAGCGCACCGAGCAGCAGGGTGGTGCCGAAGAACTGCACCCAGGTGGCCCAGCTGTTCCATGCCGGGACGGTGGGCAGTGAGTAGTAGATCTGGCACTGTGCGATGACCAGGCCCACGCCGGCGGCTGCCGTGATGAGCGCCAGCACCCGGCGCACGGTCGCAGAGCCGAGCTTGAGCGCCTGCATGATGAAGAAGAGGAAGCCCAGGCCGGCAAAGAGCATGCCGAAGATGATCTCGCGGCTCAGCCAGCTGGAATCCCAGTGCCGGAACACGTTGAGCACATTGAATACGTCGTGCATGTGGAACATTGACGCGATCAGGCCGGCGACCAGGGCCGGACCGATGGCGAACAGGGCTGGGTCGGCCAGGCGGTCGATCGCCCTGTTCGAGTACCTGGTGGCACCGATGGTCTGCACCAGGCCGAGGACGATGAAGGCGCCCACGCACATCTGGGACAGGACGGTGAAAGCGATCATGGGCAGTTCGCCGAGATTCATGATCAAATCTCCTTCGGGTTCGCGATGGTACCGGTGCCACGCCCAGCGGGCTGGGCATCGCGATGCGGATTGATCACCAGGTTGGGCTGCGTGATCGACGGGTCAGGCAGCGGCGCCACTGCCGCTGTGCCACCTGGATACTTCGCGTTGAGTTCGTCCAGCGGTCCCCAGTCGAGCGCCCGTGACGGGCAGGCGGCAACACAGGCCGGATCCTGCTCGGTCTGGCGGTAGTCGTAACAAAGGTCGCACTTGGTCATATGACCGGTTTCTGCGTTGAATTGAGGCGCGGAGTAGGGGCAGGCCAACTCGCAGTAGCGACAACCAACGCACTTGCTGTCGTCCACATAGATCGTGCCGTCATCGCGTTTGGTCATCGCTGTGGTCGGGCAGACCTGGGTGCAGATCGCATCCTCACAGTGGTTGCACGCGATCGAGGTGTAGTAGGTGAACACGTTATGGGTGAATGTGTCACCGTCGGTACGCCAACTGCCGCCGGAGTATTCCACGACTCGCCGCCAATTGACCCCCAGCGGTGTGTCGTGCTTGTCCTTGCAGGCAATCTGGCAGGCCTTGCAACCAGTACACAGTGACTGGTCGAAATAGAAGCCCAGCTTCTCAGACATTTCGCTCTCCCTTCGCGCGTCGCACCATCGCATCGCGCACGCAAACTGCTCCCTTGCGTCGCCGCTTCATCATGACATCTATGAGACAGCTGACGCAATGCCTGTGACCGATTTGACCGCCGCTTTCACAAAAGGGTGATCTCGACGTTGCCAGTCACACAGACCAGGTGTGCCGTCCAGCGGCGCGCGTGCTGGTGTACGGCCTTGCCGATCAGGGTAGCTGGGTGCCCCGGACGCACAGACGGCGGGCCCCCTGTCAGGGCCCGCCGTCCGGTCAACTGGTTAGACGCCGACTCTTGCCATCACCTCGTAGAACAGGTAGCGACCCATGAACTCACCAATCAGCACCAGCACGAACGAGGAGACCATCAGGTAACCCAGCGTGCGCAGCTTCTCCAGCCCAAAGCCGGCGTAGTAGAACGCCATCAGCCCCAGCAGGAAGGCCCCGAGCACCAGCAGGCCGAACCTGACCATGGCGAACCCGGTCGCGTAGTGGGCAGCCGAGGTCAGGCCCTGGTCACCCGCGGCGGACAGGCCGGAGATGTACAGGGGCATCGCGATCATCAGCACTCCGCCTGCCGCCACTGCCAGGGCCATGGTCCCGCGCACGCTCAAGGTCAGCAGCCTGTCGACCTCTCCGGTGAGATCTGCCGAATCGACCCTGCTGTCGTTCAGGAAATCACGCATCCGCTGGCCGATACTGGCATCCGGGTCGGCGGTGGCCGCAGCCATTGCCGCCTGCTCCTGTGGATTCTTGCCTGCCAGTCGCGCCCGGCGCCGCATGATCACCAGGACGAACGCCATCCCGACCAGTAGCGAACCAAGCAGGATCGTGGTGCCGAAGAACTGCACCCAGGTCGCCCAGCTGTGCCACGCCGGAACCGTGACCAGTGCGTAGTAGATCTGACACTGCGCAACCACCAGCCCGATCCCGAACAGCGCTGTCACCAGGGCCAGCACCCTGCGCATCATCGGTGAGCCGATCTTCAACGCCTGCAGGATGAAGAAGCCGAACCCCAGGACCGCAAACCCGACCCCGAAGATGATCTCGCGGGACAACCACGAGGTCTGCCAGTGCCGGATGACGTTGAACATGTTGAACACGTCATGCATGTGCAACATCGATACCAGCAGGCCTGCGATCATCGCAGGCCCGATCGCAAACAGCGCCGGATCAGCAAGGCGATCGACCGCCCGGGTAGAGAACCGCGTGCCCGCGAGCGTTTGCACCAACCCCAACACCACGAACGCGCCGACGCACATCTGCGAGATAACGGTGAAGAAAATCATAGGCAGTTCGCCAAGTTCCATGATCAGATCTCCCTCGGATTTGCGATCGAACCGGTGCCGGCACCAGCCGGCTCGGCATCCCGGTGTGGCTGGATGAGCAGGTTCGGCTCAGTGATGCCCGGATCGGGCAGCGGGGCGATTGCCGCCGTGCCGCCCGGATACTTCGCCTCCAGCTCGGCCATCGGGCCCCAGTCCAGGGCACGGGATGGACATGCGCTGATGCATGCCGGTTCCTGCCCTGACTCGCGGTAGTCGAAGCACAGGTCACACTTGGTCATGTGACCGGATTCGGCATTGAACTGTGGCGCCGAGTAGGGGCAGGCCCATTCGCAATAGCGACAACCCACACACTTGGCGTCATCCACGAAGACCGTGCCATCATCGCGCTGGGTCATCGCGGTGGTCGGACAGACTGTGACGCAAACCGGGTTCTCGCAGTGGTTGCAGGCCACAGATGTGTAGTAGCTGAACACGCGCTGCGTCCAGGTATCACCCTCCTGGCGCCACGTCCCGCCGGTGTACTCGACCACCCGACGCCAGTTCACGCCCAACGGGGTGTCGTGCTTGTCCGTGCAGGCGATCTGGCAGGCCTTGCAGCCGTTGCACAACGTCTGGTTCAGGTAGAAACCCAACCTCTCAGCCATGATTATTCTCCTCAGGCCTTCTCGATCTGGACAAGCGTGGTGTGTTGCGCGTTGCTCTTGGCCAGCGGTGAGGGATGCCAGGTGGTCAGCGTGTTGACGCAGCCCCCAACATCGACACCATCGGCATCGGGCTGGTACCAGGCGCCCTGCGGCACCGAGAGCACGCCCGGCAGGATCCGGACGGTCACATTCGCCGGGATCCTGATCCGGCCGCGGTCGTTGAAGACCTCGACCATGTCGCCATCGGCGATGCCTCGCGGCTCCGCGTCGACGGGGTTGACCCACACCTCTTGCGGGTGGGCCTCCTTCAGCCAGTCCACACTGCCGTAGGAGGAGTGGGTGCGGCCCTTGTAGTGGTGACCGATGCATTGCAGCGGGTACTGCTCGTTGGTCGCTGCTTCCTCCGGCCCTTCCCAGGTTTCGAGGTGCTCTGGCAAGGCAGTAATTTCATCGCCCGGTAGCGGATCACGGAATGTCCAGGACTTCGAGAGCTCCCAAAGCCGCTCCGAGAAGATCTCGATCTTGCCTGATGGGGTCTGAAGCGGATTGGCCTCGGGGTCCTCGCGGAACGACTGCATCGAGACGAAGGTGTCCGGTTGCCCGGTCACCCGGTAGACACCCTGGCTCTGCATGGTTGCGTAGTCGGGCATGTCGGGCACTGCTTCGCGGGTTTGCCGGAAGAGTTCGGCCGCCCACTCCTGCTGCGTCCGGCCCTCGGTGAATTCCTGCTCGACGCCCATCCGCTTGGCCAGTTCGACGCAAATGTCGTAGTGCGAGCGTGCCTCGCCGACCGGCTCGATGGCCTGGTTGACCGTGATCAACGCCGCATGGTCACCGGAGTACTCAGTGGCAATCACGTCCCACTCCTCGGCTGCGGTGGTGCCGGGCAGCACGATGTCAGCGAAGCGGGCAGAACTGGTCATGTGGTTATCGATCACGCAGATGAACTCACACTTGGTGTCGTCGCGCAGCAGTTCCGCGCTGCGGCCGGAATCGGCATGCTGGTTGATCAGCGCGTTACCAGCGACGTTCATGATGAACTTGATCGGGACTTCCAGCCTGTCCGCACCCTGGATGCCGTCCTGGGTCGCGGTCATCTCGGGGCCACGCTCGATGGCGTCGCTCCACATGAAGTGCGAGATCTTCTTCTGGATCGGGTTCATTCCGCCGGGCAGGGTCACCAGGGGGAACCGGATGGTGCCCTCGCGGGAGCCATTCGAACCGCCAGGGATACCCACGTTGCCGGTCAGCAGCGGCAGCATGATGATCGCGCGAGTGGCGTTCTCGCCATTGGCCTGTCGTTGCGGACCCCAGCCCTGGAAGATCGCGCAGGGCTTGGCGGTAGCGATTTCGACAGCCAGCCGCTTGATGCGTTCCACCGGGATGCCGGTGATCGGTGAGGCCCACTCCGGGGTCTTGGCGATGCCGTCCGGACCGGTCCCCATGATGTAGGACTTGTAGGAGTTGCCGGCCGGGATTCCCTCGGGCATGTGCTCTTCGTCGAAGCCCAGGCAGTACTTGTCGAGGAATTCCTGGTCATGCAGGTCCTGGCGGATGATCTCGTAGGCCAGCGCATTGACCAGCGCGGTGTCACCACCGGGCCGGATCGGAATCCACTCGTCAGCCACACCCATCACGGTCTCGCTGTAGCGGGGGTCGATGACGATGGTGCGCACCGGGTGGTCCATGCGGGTCTTCTGGGCATTCCACATGTTGCCGCCACCCGACATACGGGTTTCCACCGGGTTGTTGCCGAAGTGGACGATCAACTGGGAATGCCTGGTGTCGAGCAGCGAGTTCGACTCGTACCGGATGCCATAGGTGAAGGGCATCGCGAAGGTGAGCTGTCCGTTGCTGTAGTTGCCGTAGTAGCCCAGGCAGCCGCCGATCGAATTGAAGAAGCGTCGGAAGCAATCTCGGGTGATGTTGCCACCAGTGACGCCGGAGCCGTACTGGTTGTAAAGCGCCTCGTTGCCATATTCGGCAATGATGCGTTTCATATTATCTGCGATCTCATCCAGGGCCTCGTCCCAGCTGATCTCCTCCCACTGACCGTCACCACGCATGGTGCCCGCCTTGCGACGCAGCGGCACCGTTAGCCGATCGGGGTTGTAGACCCGTCGCCTGATCGAGCGACCGCGGACACAGGCACGCAGCTGCGGTGAATGCAGGTCGTCAGTGCCAGTGTTGTCAGGCAGGACGCGCGCCAGGGTGCCGTCCTTGACCTGGAGCCGTACTGCACAACGCGAACCGCAGTTCACCAGGCAGGCACTCCAGACAGTGTTGTCGGCATCAGGCATCCCGTCACCGGGGGCTGCCTGTGACGCCACTGGGCTGAACATCGTGGTGCCTGTCGTCATCAGGGCGCCTGCCCCAGCAACGGCACCAGACCATTTCATGAACGATCGCCTCTTCAGCGAGGGACTCGTGGTGCTACTCATCTTGACTCCTGTCAGGACTATCGGCCACTGCTACCCGGTATCCACCAGGCCCTTCACGCCAACCAGCACCGCTGCATGACTGGGGAACAAGCCCTGGATTCCGTCTTATGTGGTCGAGGACGGCAGTTCGGCTTCGCACCGGTTCGCCGCCCACTCCCCTGCCCCTCCGCGACAGCGGTATGAGACATCTTTATCTTAGATGGCGCAGCTTCTTCTTCACCACCGCCCCCCATGATTGGCGAGGGGCACCACAGAAGCTGCCTGTCAGACAGGAACCCGGTGCCGAAAAGAGAAATCGCCCGCCCCGCACGAAGCGGAGCGGGCGATCCTCGGGTTGAGCTGTATCAGCCCTGCTGGTCGAGTTCAGCGAAGGGCACATCGGGCACCGTGGTACGCGGCGCACCGACGAAGGTGAATGCCTCAATGGTGTCGAGATCGGCACCCGGCACAGCATCCACCACCACGATCGAGCCTGCCGTCAGCTCACCGAACAGGATTTGCTCGGCGATCGGGTCCTCGATATCGCGCTGGATCGCCCTGCGCAACGGACGGGCACCAAGCACCGGGTCGTAGCCCCGCTTGGCGATCAGCGTCCGGGCGGCCGGGGTCAGCTCGATGCCCATATCGCGGTCAGCCAGGCGCGACTCGATCTCGGCGACCATCAGGTCGACGATGTGCTGGATATCGGTTTCGCTCAGCTGGTGGAACACGATGGTCTCGTCGACACGGTTCAGGAACTCGGGGCGGAAGTGCTGCTTCAGCTCTTCGTTCACCTTGGCCTTCATCGACTCGTAGCTGGCCTGCGAATCACCGGCCCGGGCGAAGCCCAGGGTGACGCCCTTGCTGATGTCGCGGCTGCCCAGGTTGGTGGTCATCACGATCACGGTGTTCTTGAAGTCGACGACCCGGCCCTGCGCATCGGTGAGGCGACCCTCATCGAGGATCTGCAACAGCGAGTTGAAGATGTCGGGGTGCGCCTTCTCGATCTCGTCGAACAGGATCACGCTGAACGGCTTGCGGCGCACCTTCTCGGTGAGCTGCCCGCCCTCTTCGTAACCGACATAGCCAGGCGGTGAACCGAACATCCGTGAAGCGGTGTGCTTCTCGGAGTACTCGCTCATGTCGAGGGTGATCAGGGCGTCCTCGTCACCGAACAGGAATTCGGCCAGCGCCTTGGTCAACTCGGTCTTGCCGACGCCCGAGGGGCCGGCGAAGATGAACGAACCGCTGGGTCGCTTGGGGTCCTTCAGACCGGCACGGGTGCGCCGGATCGACCGGGCCAGTGCGGCAACGGCATCGTCCTGACCGATGTAGCGCTTGTGGATCTCGTCCTCCATGCGCAACAGACGGCTGGATTCCTCTTCGGTCAGGCGGGCCACCGGCACACCTGTCGAACTGGCCAGCACCTCGGCGATCTGCTCTTCACCAACCACTGCCGGCGAATCGGTGTCACCGTCCTTCCAGGCCTTCTCACGCTCGGCGCGGGCGGCCAGCAGGCGCTTCTCCTT
>JBMNPP010000098.1:0-10127 GCA_050943675.1 Brooklawnia sp. | reverse complement strand
AGGTAGCCGCGTACCCACGGCTCGACGGTGCCGAGGTCTTCTCCGATGACGAAGGCGCCAGCGCGTTCGGCCTCAAGCATGATGATCCCGATGAGGGCGTCGTGGTCGTAGCGCACATAGGTGCCTTCGCGAGCGGTCGCTCCCTCAGGTATCCACCACAGCCGGAACATCCCCAGGATGTGGTCGATGCGCACCCCACCGGCATGGCCCAGCGCTGATTGCAGCATCGAGCGGAATGGTGCGTAGGCGGTGTCAGCGAGCCGGTCCGGACGCCACGGTGGCTGGCCCCAGTCCTGCCCCATCTGGTTGTAGCCATCCGGTGGGGCACCCACCGTGATGTCGTGGGCGTAGACGTCGCTCATCATCCAGGTGTCCGCCGAGGCGGCACTGACCCCGACAGCCAGGTCGGTGATCACGCCGACGGCCATTCCGGCGTCCTGTGCGCTCTGCTGGGCATCGCTCACCTGCACCCAGGTGATCCACTGCAGCCACTCGTAGAAGTCGATCTCTTCGGCGTACCGGTCGTGGACCCGGGCCACCTGTGGTGAGGTTGGGCGCTGCAGGTCGGCGTCCCACTCGCGCCAGTCGTTGCCGTGCAGGTCACAAAGGACGCACCAGGTAGCGAAATCGCGCAGCCGGCGCCCCTGCCGACGCTTGAAATCCTCGAAGGCCATCTGCCGGGCCGGTCGCATGCCGGCACTGTGGATGATGCGCAGTGCAGCCATCTTCGCCTGCAGTGCAGGGTCGCGCTGCAGCAATTCTTCACCGTCCAGTTCCTCGGCGAGTTCGGCCCGCAGCTCTGCGATGAGCTGGTGGTCCTCCTCGCTGAGCGTGGCGTATTCGTGCACCATCTCGGGACGCACATACAGCGGGTTCAGGAAGAGCCGCGAACTGGGCAGGTAGGGCGAGGTGTCCATCGGCGGGGTCGGCTGGCCGGCGTGCAGCGGATTGATCAGCACATAGTCGGCGTACTGCTGGGTGGCGGCCCACACCGACAGGTCGCCCAGGTCGATCAGGTCACCGATCCCCCATGACCCCTTCGACCGGACGCTGTACAGCTGCGCCGCGTAACCCCACAGGCGGCGCTGATTGAGCCGCTGGGGCAGGCCCAGGAAGCGCGGGGTGACGATCAGGGTCGCATCGGCCTGGCGCCCGTCGGACAGCAGTTCGAGGCGGTGGTACCCGGTCGGCAGGTCTCCAGGGATCTGGAAGCTGGCCTCGCCGATCAGCACGTCGTCGACCATCCGCGGGGGCACCAGGTGCTGACGCTGCCCCAGGTAGCGCACCTCGCCGGTCTCCAACCGCAACCGCACCTGCGCGGGCTGGCCGTCGATGACATGTGCCTCGACGGGGGCCTGCTCACCCTGGGTGACCACCACGACCGGCGGCAGACTGCGCCGCCACGGTTTCAGCTCATGCTCGGCGATGGCCTGCTGGGCCTTGTCGTCAGTGGACGCATCGACCCCCATGGCCGCCATGACCCGGATGATGGTGTCGTGTGATACCTCGGTGTGCCGACCCTTCCAATCCCAGAACTCGGTGGCGATCCCGAGCAGGCCGGCGAGTGTCATCAGTGGGGACTGGGCGACCATTGACCATTTCCCTTCGATCTACGTGGCTGGCATTGCCACGCAAAACCCTACCTCAGCGGATCTTCACCACTTGGGTGCGTCCCGCCATATCGTGCAGAGTTTGTCTGCGGCGGTTGCCCAGCGGCAGCAGGTAGTTGATGAATGCCGCGATGGAGAAGGCCGACAGCAGTTGGTAGACCACATTGCGGATGAGCGCCTCGCGCAGCGGCAGCCCATGGTGTCGGCGCCCTTCCTCCATCGGCACCACCCGCAAACCGATGGCCAGCATGCCCAGGGTTCCGCCCCGCCACATCTGCATCCCTGTCGCATAGACGAACCCGATAGCGGCCGAGATCCAGGTGATCCGGGTGGTTACCTCAACCAGGCCGTAACGCGGGTCGTAGGGGTCGGGTTGCACACCGCCGGTCTGGGTGGCCCGCCACAGGTCGTCGATGAGCAGGTTGATGCCGCTGGTAAGCGTGTCGTAGAAGGGGAAGGCAGCAAGTGCGACCAGCAGGCCGACCAGGAGCAGGTCAATCAGCAGGGCACCCCCGCGGGCCCACCAGCCTGCCAGCGGCACCCCATCAGCCGTGCTCGGCCCTGCCGGATAACTGGCGTAGGCCTGGTCGGCGGCCGGCTGGGTTGGCTGCTGGACCGCCCACTGCGCAACTGGCTGCGGCTGCTCGACGACCGGTCGGGTCTGGTCGGTCCATCCCATGCCATCCCAGTATCGGTACTGTCCGGCAGCGGCAGGATCGGGATACCAGCCCGATTGCGGCAGCGGCTGGTTGGGTTGGGAAGATTGGCTCACCCACCCAGCATTCCACAGTCCTGACCGGGGCAAACACCAGCAGAGCCGCCGCAGGGGCAGTTATCCGATACCCGAGGACTCGTTGCGTACCGGGCCGATGCGCAGGCTGACGGCCAGCGTGAGCAGCCCGACCACGGTTGCCATCGCATAGATCGGGCCGAAGGTCCCGGCTGCATCCTGGCTGAGGTGCAGGGCGGCGAAGAGGGTACCTGCCATTCCGGTGACCAGGGAATTGCCCAGGCCTTCGGCCACCTGCAGTGACGAGGTATTGCGGCCGATGAGTGCTGCTTCACTGATCTGCATATTCACCAGTGAGGTACTGGGCACCAGCAGACCCATCCCGGTACCTGCCAGGACGAAACCGGCCGCGATCAGCACCCAACTGGTGGCGAACCAGATCGCGGTGGCGGCCAGTCCCAGCCCCAGACCGATCATCGCCGCCCCGAACTGGATGATGTGGTCGCGGCGCCACAGCATCCGGCGCGATGCCTGCACCACCGAGCCCAGCGTCCAGCCCGTCGAACCGATCGCCAGGAAGATGCCCGCCTGGGTGAGGCTGAACTGGTGCTGTTCTATCAGCAGCAGCGGCAGGAAACTCTCGGCCGAGAAGAACGCACCGCAGGCCAACCCGCGGGTCACCATCACCGCTGGCAGTCCACGCCCAAGCCGCACAGTGCCCGGCGGCATCAGGTATGGCAGGCCAATCGCCAGGATGACCAGCCCTGCAGCCCCGGCGCCCAGGCCGGGCAGGTCGAGCCGCTGGCCGGTCAACTGCAGCAGCGCCGCCCCGCTCGCTCCAGCGAAGGCCGCCCAGATCGGGACGGGATTGCCCTGCCGCTCGGGGGCCGCTCGGGTGCGGTGCAGTTCAAGCAGGGGTCGCACCCCGGGTACCGCGACGATCAGCAGGAATGGCACCACTGCCAGGAACACCCAGTGCCAGCTGAAGCGGGTGGTGATCCATGCAGCCAGTGGCGGCCCGACGAAGCTGGGCAGCATCCAGCAGAATGAAAGCGCACTCATCAGCCAGGCGCGCTGCCTGAAATCGTAGGCCTGGGCGATCACCACCATGAAGGCCAGGTTCAGTGCTCCCCCACCGAAACCTTGGACGAACCTGGCGATGAGCAGCATCAGCATGCTCGGGGCGAGGCCGGCCATCAGCAGCCCGATGATGAACACCATGGTTCCGCTCATCAGCGGCAGGACTGGGCCAATTCGGTCGACGACCCGGCCGGCCAGCACGATGGCCAATACCTGTGCGATGACGAATCCGGTGAACGCCCACGCGTAGAGCTCCAGGCGTCCCAGGTCGGCGGCTGCCGCGGGCATCGCGGTCACGGTGCCGTACAACTCGAAAGCGACCGCCAGCGACCCACCCAGCAGCGTCACGGTGAGCGCCGCCCGTCCGGCCGGGGTCTGGCGGTCGATGTCGGTCGGGCTCACCGATCCAGTCTGGCATGCAGCGCGAAGCGTGCCACACTGGAGGCATGAGTCAACTGGCACCGGGTTCGCAGACCATCACCGATGAGCGCCTGGATGAGCGCCATGAAGAGGGCGACGAGGAACGCTTCAGCCACTTCGTGCCCAAGGCGAAGCTCACCGAGGCCCAAGTGCTCGGCACCCCCGTGGTCGCCCTGTGCGGCAAGGTTTGGGTGCCAACCCGCAATCCTGAACGGTTCCCGGTCTGTCCGATGTGCAAGGAGATCTGGGAATCACTCCAGCCGGGCGGCGGCAAGAAGGGCGACTGAGCAAGCTCGCACCAGCAAACAGCCAGGGCACGCGGCCGGATTTTCCCAGCCGCGCGCCCTGGTCAACTTGTCAGTTACTCAACCCGTAGGCCCGGTGCAGCAGCACGATCGGGTGGACGGTCTCGACACCAGTCGACTTCTCGATCTGCCAGCGGCAGGTCTCGGTGTCGCAGGCCACCATGCCCTCGTTGGTCGCAGCAACCATGTCGAATAGCGGCTTGCCGACCGCCTGGCCGATTTCGTACTTCTCCTTCTTCAGCCCGTAGGTGCCAGCGATGCCACAGCAGGTGGCACCCGATTCGATGACCTCGAGCCCCGGGATGAGCCGAAGCAGGTCAGCAGCGGGCATGCCCATTCCCTGGCTCCGCACCTGGCAGGGCTGGTGGTAGGGCAGGCGCATGTTGACCGGCTGGAAGTCGGTCGGCAACTCGCCGGCCTCGTACAGTTCCATCAGGAACTCCGAGAGTTCGCGGATCCGGGCGCCCGCGGACAACAGCTTCGGGTCGTCCAGGCCGAGGATCTCGTGTGCCTCGTGCTTGAGCATGCCGGCACAGCTGCCCGCAGTGCTGACGATCGTCAATTCGCTGCCAGCCTTGTTGAGGTCGTCGACGAGCTTGAGCACCGAGTCGGATGCCTCGTCGAACAGACCGTTGCTCTGCGCGGCCAGGCCACAGCAGCCCTGCTTGGGCACCCGCACGTCGAAGCCCAGGTACTCCAGCACCTCGATCGCCTTCTTGGAGGCATCCACCTCGAAGTAGCCGCCCGCACAACCGTGGAAGAACACGATCGGACCGCGGGTTGGTGCCTTGGTGGGCTTGGGCCGCTTCTTCAGCCAGCCGTGCAGTGTCTGAGTGCGCGCGGTCGGCATGGCGGCGTCCTTGGCGACCCCAACCAGGCCTTCCATCAGCCCGCGGGCCAGCGAATTGCCCAGCACCGCGTTGGCGATGGGGGCCACCGGGGTCATCATCTTGCCCATCATCGTGGTGTTCACGATCAACCGGTCGCGCAGCGGCACGCCCTGCTCTGCCCGCATCACTGCACGGGCCAGCGAGTTGATCTCGGCCACCTTGACGCCCTGCGGGCAGACCACAGTGCAGGTGCTGCAACTTGAGCAGTAGTCGACCGAGTGATCGACCGAATCACCTTCACGGAACCGCTCGGCCTGCGGCCCAACGAATTTGGGACCGGTGAACAGGGTGGTGACCGGGGCGACCGGACAACTCTGCTCGCACAACGTGCACTTCACGCAGTGGTCGAGGCTGACCCGCTTCAGCTCATTGTTGAGCCGCTGGCGAAGCCGCTCAGCCTGTTCGCTCCTCTTTGCGTTCATTCCACACCTCCCAGGATGCTGTTAGCGGCTCTGACGGCAGAGGCCGCCGCAATTCCTTCACCTGATTTTTCAGCCCAACGCTCGGCACCGGCGATCAGGTCACCGGCCACGTACAGGTTTGGCCGCACCACACCACCATCGCCGTCAACCACCCGGCCGGTGGCGTCGGTGCGCACCCCCACCTCGAACAATGGGTGCGGCGCCCAGTAGTCGGGTCCGACAAGTTCGTTGGCATCGGTGGCTGTCAGTGGCAGGTTGAACAGGGTCTCGCTGATCACGCCACGCGAGTCGACCCCAATCGAACCGCTCGCGAAACCGCCAGCCGCGTAGACGAAGTCCTGCGCGACCAGCTCGCGGGGGCCACCAGCGGCGGCCATGATCACCGATGCGACCCTGTCGCCATCGGCCACGTAGTCGACCACCCTGCTACCGATGATGACCCGTACGCCGGCCTGTTTGGCCCGGGCCAGCAGCACATCGTGCAACCTGATGCCGGGCACCGATGGCGGTGGCAGCGGGACTTCGGCGATCGGACGGCCGACCTGTTCGGCGATCTCGCGCCATACGCCGGGCCGGGTGCCGAGCACCGCTGGCAGCAGGATCACATCACCATCAGGGGCCGCAGCAGCAACTGCCTTCGCGAACCTCGTGGCGAACTTGGCGTCGTCGAGTGCCTGGGCGTACAGCAGCCCACTCGGATCTACCTCACCCGGGCGGGGCGCCAGGTCGACCCAACGAGCCTGGCAACCGAGGTTGCCGGCCAACAGATCGGCCGGGTAGTCCTTGAGTTGCCGCACACCCACCACTGCATAACTGCCCGCGCCGTGTGCAGGCACCATCGAGGGCTGCGCCAGCGCGGTTGGGCGCATCGCGCCGACCGCGGTGGGCAGCACGTAGTTGCTGGAAAGGTCACCAACCAGCAGTTCTTCACCCAGCACTTCGGCCAGCCAATTGACCGCCGAACGCACCGTATCGACACCGATCGAGGCGTACGGGTGGGTCTGGGGCAGCGACTCGATGGCATCCAGCGGACGCTCGACCCGGCTCCCGTTGGGGGCATAGCCCAGGACATCAACAGTGCCCTGCGACAGTTGCATGCCGCCCTCACCCTTGGTGACCAGCATCACCCGGCGTCCACCCTGCGCCAACCGCAGGGCGGCAGCCAGACCAGCCAGCCCACCACCAATGACCACAACGTCGCTCACAGCACGACCTCCTTTTCGGGCCTGGGCAGGTGGTCAACGTCCAGCGTGCCCGAGATGATCCAGTGATCAAGCGCGGTTTGACGTACCTGGTCGCCAGCCAGGATCGGCCACAGACCGATCCACCGGTTCTTCAGGAACAACCGCAGCAGGCCGGTGGCCCGCTCGTGGTCGACGACCTTCTCGGCGCAGGCGATGCCGGCCGCGCGGGTCGAACAGAAGCCGCCCTGGCAAGGGCCCATGCCCAACCTGGTCTGGCGACGGATGTCGTCCAGGGTCGCATCGGGCTGCTCCTTCATCACCTTGACCAGTGCCGACCTGCTGAGCAGTTCGCACTCGCAGATGACCGGGTCGGCCAACCGGTTCTTCTCGGTCTCCTCAAGCCGGTGGGTGACCTGGTAGAGCTTGCGCGACTCGCTGCCGGGCACGGCCTCATCAGCGGTGCGGCACTTGCGGTCGGTATCGCCCAGTTGCTCACACATCGCATCCACGATGTGCTCGGCCATCAGCCGGTAGGTGGTCAGCTTGCCGCCGCCGATGGTCAGCATGCCGTTGAGCCCATCGCGGGCGGCGTGGTCCAGCACTGCCATACCGCGGCTCATGTGCCGGGTATCGCTGGCGGCCACCCGGTCGTCCTTGATCAACGGACGGGCGCCCGACCAGGCGTGCAGGGCACGGGCCTGCCGGAAGGTGGGCACCAGCTTCTCGCCGGCGTCCAGCATCTGCTGCACCTCGTCGCGCGGGATCGGCAGCACATCAGGGTCGTCCTCCTTGACGTCGGTGGTGCCGATGATCGAGACAGTGTGCACCGGCACCAGGATGTCGCCATCGGTCGGGTACACGCAGCGGTTGATCACGCTGTTGACCAACCGGTGGTTCATCGCGACCATGATGCCGCGACCCGCCACCACGTTGACGTCGTGCAACCCGGCCAGCGAGGCCACCTGACCAGCCCAGGGGCCAGCACAGTTCAACACGAAATTGCATTCAATGCGGACGTCCTGGCCGCCCTTTACATCACGAGCGACCACTGCGGTGACCCGGTCACCGTCCCGCTCGATGCCGGTGACCCAGTGGTAGGTCAGCACCTTGGCGCCATAGGCCTCGGCTGAACGGGCAGCGCCCCACACCAGCTGCCAACCGTCGACCGAGCCGTCCTGCACCTCGATCGATCGCATGATGCCGGGGTTGACCAGTGGCTCACGGCGCAGGGTCTCGGTGATGGAGATCTCTTGCGCGGGGACGCCAGTGGTGGCTGCCCCGGCCAGGAACTTGTCCGCGAACTCCGGGTCGTCGCCCGGGGTGACCACGAAGAACCCGCCGGTGTCCTCGACCGCATCGGCCTGAATCCTGCGCAGGATGGCGTTTTCTTCGGCACATTCTGTGGCGGACTGTGGGTCACTGACCACATAGCGGCCACCCGAGTGCAACAGGCCGTGGAACCGGGCCGTCGTGCCCTGACCCAGGTCAGCGCGCTCGAGCAACACTGCCCGATAGCCACGCATCGCTGCATCCCGCACGACGCCGACTCCCGTGGATCCACCCCCGATGACTACAACGTCGGCCTCGAGACTTCTCATTCGGTCGCTCCTTCCAACAATGGCTGCGCGAACCTCGCAATTTGCCTACACCTTCTCGCATCCAGCCGGTGCTGGGGAACCCTTCACACAATTTCTCGCCAAACGCTCAGTCCGGACGTTGCCCGCTGCACGCTCGTGCGAGACATCCTCAGACCACCTTTCACACCGAACGCGGCCCTGCTCGACAGGTTTGTGTTAACCACTCGCCGTGTAAAGGTGGACACCATAGGGTTACTAGCGCAATATTGCATATAGGAGGCAGCTGCACGGCTGCAGCTGCGTTAACTCCGTCCTAACAACGTTGTAGGGAAAGGAACGGCTACACGATGTTCTCCGTTTCATTGGGCATCTTCCTGTTTGGGTTGGTTGCCGCGCTGGGTGGCGGGGCCATGGGCGCCGCCATTGGCGCTAACCACGCCTTCGTGTTCACAGGTCTGTTGATTTTCATGTCGTGGGGCGTTTTCGCCGCGACCGGATCAGCTTGGGCATTCGACTACATTGCCTTCGGACCGTTCTTCGGGCCGCATGTCGCGTTCGCGGGAGGTGCGGCGGCGGCTGCCTATGCGGCCAACGCCAAGCGTTACCGCGTATTGAACGCTGACCTGACCGAGAGCGATGAGGTGGCGTCGGGCAAGGACGTCAACAACCCGCTGGTCCGCCTCAATCGTCCTGACGTCCTGGCCGTCGGCGCCCTGTTCGGCGCAATCGGTTACGCCATCCAGGTCGGCATCACCCTGATTCCGTGGCTCGGCAGCAATGTCGACTCGGTCGCGCTGACAGTCATCATCTCGGCATTCATCCACCGGCTCGCCTTCGGCGGCTCGCTGATGAACTCCGAGAAGTACAACGACGCCAGCAGCTTCATGGGCAAGATCGCCCCGAGTGCAGAGCACGCATGGCTTCGCTGGCAGGAGAAGACCGGCAATCTCGTCGCCATTGGCTTCTTCTTCGGTATTGCGGGTGGCGCTGTTGCACTGGCCACTGCTGCACTGTTCCCGGGTGCTGCCGGTTTGGCCCACACCATGCCGTTCGCATTCTCTGCCGTCGTGATTCTGTTCCTGATCAATGGCTTCTCAATGCCTGTTCAGCACCACGCCACGATTGCGGCTGGCCTGTTCGCAGTCAAGTTCATGCCTGTGTTCATGGGCGAAAAGCTGGCCGACTTCGATTACGCGATGTTCTCCGGGACATGGACCAACAGCACCTTGATGATCGCCACTGTGGTGATCCTGCTCGCTGGTGTCGTCGGCATCATCGGTATGGCTCTGGCCGAACTGTCAGCCCGCCTGTTCTACATCCGTGGCAACAGCCACATCGACCCGCCGGCCATGTCCATCTGGATCACGTCGATCTTCATCCACGGAATCGCTGGCGCCATCGCCGGATAAGCGCGTTCCAACAACCAACCCCATAAGAGGTAACCACGATGGAAGTCCTGAACCTGCCAGAGAAGTTCTATTCTGCCTACATTTTCGACATGGATGGCACCATCTACCTGGGTGAAGAACTGCTTCCGGGCGCTGCCCGGATGATCGCAGAGCTTCGGCGCCGGGATATCCCGGTGCGATTCCTGTCGAATAATCCGACAAAAGACCCGGAGATGTACGCAGAAAAACTTGATCGGTTGGGGATCCCGACTCCGATCGACGACATCGCGAACACGATTGTCACCACCACCCGCTGGCTGAAGGCCAATGCCCCCGACGCTGTGCTGTTCGTCGTGGGCGAGGAACCACTCAAGCGGGCGTTGACCGAAGCGGGCTTCGAACTCAGTGAGGACCCGGAGCGGATTGACATCGTGGTTGCCTCTTATGACCGCACCTTCGATTACCGCAAGTTGCAGATCGCCTTCGACGCGATCTGGTTCCACAAGCGGGCGATCCTGGTG
>JBMNPP010000097.1:0-10150 GCA_050943675.1 Brooklawnia sp. | reverse complement strand
CTGAACACTCTGGTGTCCGATGGGAAGATGACCATCCCGCAACGCAATCAGTTGCTGCGCGACATGACCGATGATGTGGCCAGCCATGTGCTGCGCACCAACTACGTGCAGAACGTGCTGCTCGGCAATGCCCGCAACCTTGGGACCTCGATGCTGGGTGCCCACGACCGGCTGATGAAGTGGCTGGAGGCCCGCGGATCACTGAACCGCGACCTGGAGGCGCTGCCCGATAGCGACGAGATGCGCCGTCGCGCAGCCGACGGCGAGGGCCTGACCTCACCGGAGTTCTCGGTGCTGGTGGCCCACGCCAAGATCTCGTTGCGTGATGACCTGCTCGACAGCGACCTGCCCGACGATCCGTGGTTCGATGACGTGCTGGTCGAGTACTTCCCGCCTGCCCTTGCCGAGTTCCCCGAAGCGATCAAGCAGCATCCGCTGCGCCGTGAGATCGTGGCCACCGCACTGGCCAACACCATCGTCAACCGTGGTGGCATCACCTTCGTCCAGCGCGCGATGGAAGAGATGGGCGCCACCCCGGTGCAGGTGGCCCACGCATTCATGGTGCTGCGCGAGGTGCTGGGCATGGACGAGTTCGTGCGGCAGGTCGAGGCGCTCGATTCGGTGCTCTCGCCGCAAACCCAGACGGTGCTCTACCTCGAATACCGACGGCTGATGGATAGCTGCGTGCGCCACCTGCTCGGCCGACGGCACAGGCTCGACAAGGTGCAGGTCGAGGTGGCGCGCTACCGCGACGTGGTGGCCGGTATCGCCGGAAGCCTGGACGAGCTGCTACCCACCGAGGCAGTCGAGCGCGTCCGGAACCGCAGCACTGAACTGGAGTCGATGGGCATCCCGCCCGAATTGGCCCGACAGACCGCCCGGATGTCCTATCTGGTGGCGGCCCTCGAGATCGTCGACCTGGCCGAGCTGGATGACCTCGACCCGGTCGATGCCGCCGAGGCATACTTCCGGATCGCAGAGGGTCTCCACTTCGATCAGCTGCTCGGGATGCTGCGCGGTCTGCCACAGGAAGAGTTGTGGGATTCGGCTGCCGGTTCCTCACTGCGTCAGGACCTGTACCGACTGGTCGGCAGCCTCACCTCGAGCGCGATGTCGGGCAATGGGGGCAATGTTGGCGAACGGGTCGCCGAGTGGTCCAGCCAGCGTGCTGCGGACCTCGACTCGTTCAATTCGCTGGTCGCCCAGTTGCGGCGCGAGAAGGAACTGGGTCTGGGCCACGCATGGGTGCTGCTGCGTGATGCCCGCCGCCTCGCCGATCGCTGAGGGGTCGCCCGGGCTCGTGGTTCACACGAGTCCGGGCCATTGCCGCCAAAGGCGCCTACGGTTGCGTTGGCCTGCCCAGGTGTGCACCACCGGTGATGTCGTCCAGGGCCTGGATGATCTGGATCGGCAGGCTGTGCTCCTCGGTCTCCAGCAGCGACCGCAATTGCTCGCGGGTGCGGGCACCGAGCAGGGGAGCGGTCACACCCGGGGCATCCCGCACCCACAGCAGGGCGACCTGCGCGCAACTCAGGCCCAGGCCATCGGCGGCGCGGGCCACCGCGTCCACCACGGCACCCGAACGCGGGTCCAGGTAGGGAGCCACGAACCATGCCAGGTGGTCGCGTCCGCCTCGTGAATCACGTGGAATGCCGGAGCGGTACTTCCCGGTGAGCACACCGCGGCCCAGCGGCGACCAGGGGAACAGGCCCATCCCGTGGTGGTCCAGCGCGGGCAGTACCTCGACCTCGGCACGGCGGGCGAGCAGTGAGTACTCGATCTGCCCGCTGATCAGTCTGGCACGACCGGGGACGGCCCGTTGCCAGGCGGCCGCCGTGCCGACCTGCCAGCCGATGTAGTTGCAGACCCCCACATAGCGGGCCATACCCGAGTTGACGGCCTGATCGAGTGCGGCCAGCGTCTCCTCCAGGGGTGCATCCCCCCAGGTGTGTACCTGCCACAGGTCGACGTGGTCGGTGCGCAGCCTGCGCAGTGAATCAGACAGGTCATCCAGCAGCGCCCGGCGCGAGGTATCGACTGCCTGGGCGCCACCGTGGGTACCAAAGCCAGCCTTGCTGGCCAGCACCAGGTCATCACGCCGAAAATCGCTGCGCATGAACCGGCCGATCAGCTCTTCGGCGCGGCCACCACCGTAGGCGGGCGCCGTGTCGATCAGGTTGCCCCCGGCCGCGACAAAATCGCGCAACAGGGCCCGGGCCATGTCTGGGCCGACATCGCCGCCCCAGGTCATGGTGCCCAACCCCAGGCGCCCAACAGCCAGCCCGCTGGCTCCTACTGCACGTTCCTGCATCACATCAACTCCCGCAGCCTGTGGTCAGGGCGGCATCTGGTGACAGCACACCAGTCAGCAGCAGGGCGGCAAGACCGGCGGCAAGGAACACCCGGTAGATCACGAACGGGGTGAAGTCGTGGGTGGTGATGTAGCGCAGCAGCCACGCGATGACCGCGTAGCCGACACCACCGGCGATCAGGGTGGCCACGATCGTAGGGCCCCAGGCAACACACGCGTCCGCCCCGATGTCCTTCAGCTTGTACAGGCCCGAGGCGTAAACCGCGGGGATCGCCAGCAGGAAGGCGTAGCGTGTGGCCGCCGGGCGTGAATACCCCAGGAAGAGCCCGGCCGAGATCGTCCCACCAGATCTTGAGACCCCCGGGATCAGCGCGCAGGCCTGCGCCAGGCCGTAGATGATGGCATCGCGCAGGGTCAGTTCGGTGAGTTCCTTGGGACGCTGCCGTCTGCGCGCCATCCGGTCAGCCAACCACAGGACCAGGCCCACCCCACCCAGGGTTGCCACGGTTATCCACAGATTGCGCAGGGTGGAATCGATGGCGTCCTGGAATACCAGGCCCAGCAGCCCGATCGGGATCGAGCCCAGAATGACGAACCAGCCCATCCGGGCGTCCGGGTCAGATCTCGGCACCCGGCCAACCAGCGAGCCCGACCACTGCTTGATGATGCGCACGATGTCGCGCCAGAAGTAGATCAGCACGGCTGTCTCGGTGCCCAACTGGGTGACCGCAGTGAACGCGGCGCCCGGGTCGTGCCCGTTGAAGAAAACCTGACCGAAGATCATCAGGTGCGCACTCGAGCTGATCGGCAGGAATTCGGTGAGGCCCTGGACTATGCCGAGCACGATCGCCTCAAGCCAGTCCATGGTTACCTCCCGTTGATTGCCGCCAGTGCCCCGCCAAGCCTACCGGTCCCGTCCGGGCCATCGCTGCGCTCGGGTATGGGCTGACCAACGCAGCCTGACATCGCGGATGATGACTGCCTGTGCCTGCCCGGTGTACCGGGAACGGTTGTCGAAAACGGCGCCGTGGCGCTGGTAGAAGTCGAGCCCCCGCTGGTTGGCGCCCAGCACCCAGACCGTGACGTCGCGCTGCGCTGGTGCCAGTTGCAGTGCTGCGCCCAGCAGTTCGGCCCCGATGCCCCGGCTACGGTGATCCGCGTCGACCCACAGATCCCATAGCTCCCATTCGTCTGTGCAATCAGCGTCAAAACAGCGCCCGATCGAGGTGAAGCCGAACAACTGTCCCGCCGCATCGGCACACACCAGCAATTGCAGGTAGGACGGCGCATCGAAGTGGTCCAGCCAGCGTTGCCTGGTTGCCTCCAGGTCGATCGAGTGCAGGTAGTAGTCGGGCAGCAGACCCCGATAACCCTGCTGCCAGCCCTGCGTGTGCAGCCGGGCGATCTGGTCGGCATCCCTGCGCTGGGCGGGCCGAATCACCCGGCGGGGGCTGCGGGTGGGCGGGTAGGTCACGCGGAAGTCTCAATTCGTCAACGCCTTGGCCCAATGCCAGCGGGGCCGATGCGTCGAGCCTACTGTGAGCCCATGGAGCTGACCCACCGGTACGTCTTCCCAGACCGGTTCATCTCCGGGGCTGTTGGGGAGCCGCCCCGGCGAATCTTCTTCGTGCAGGCACGCCAGGGGTCCCGGATGACCAATGTGGTGTGTGAGCAGGCCCAGTTGAAGGTGCTCGCTGCACACCTGGAACAGGTGTTGGCTGCCCTCGAACCGGTCGACCAGCGAGTCCCCGGGCAGGCCGCATCCCTGCCCTATGACCCTGAACCCCTGGACGTCCCCCTGGATGAGGATTTCCGGGCCGGCACGATGGCCATCACCTGGCAGCCCCGAACCAACACGCTGCTGGTCGAACTTTATGCCAGCGGCCGCTACCGCGAACCCGTCGAGCCGGGCTTCCGCGGTTACGGCGATGACGTCCTTCAGGTCGAGATCACTGTTGACCAGGCGCGCAACTTCGTGGCACGCACCGACCACCTGCTTGGCTCGCTGGCCCCGTCGTGCCCGTTCTGCAACCAGCCGGTCGGCCCGCACGGCCACCTGTGCCCGCGGGCGAACGGATACCGAAAACCGCTGCTTGCTCGCGGGGAATGAGCCGCTATGGGTGAGTCGCTAGATTGGCTCCATGCATGCTTGGTCTGCCGCACAGGTACCTGCCCTGCCACCCAGCCAGAACCCCGATCTTGATCCCCGTGTCAGGGTGTGGGATACCGCCAGCGGTAGCCTTCGCGCGGTCGGGCCGGAGCAGGGCACAGCAGGCATGTATGTCTGCGGCATCACCCCCTATGACGCCACACACCTGGGTCACGCCTTCACCTACCTGACCTTCGACCTGCTGTATCGCGCCTGGCTGGATGCCGGGCTGGAGGTCGACTACGTGCAAAACATCACCGACGTCGACGACCCGCTGCTGGAGCGGGCCGCAGCCACCGGGCAGGACTGGGAGGAACTGGCAGCCGACCAGATCGAACTGTTCCGCACCGACATGGCCATGCTGCGGGTGCTGCCGCCCCTGCACTACGTGGCGGTCACCGAGACCATCGACCTGGTGCAGGACACCGTCGCCCGGCTGCGGGACGAGCAACTGGTCTACCAGTTGGCTGACGACGAACACCCCGACTGGTACTTCCGCTGCACTCGGGTGCCGCACTTCGGGGCGATCTCGCACCTGTCCCGGGAGCAGATGCTGGCCGAATTCGCGGCCAAGGGTGGCGACCCGGAACGGCCGGGCAAGAAGGACGCGCTCGATTCGCTGGTCTGGCAGGTCGAGCGCCCCGAAGAGCCTGCCTGGGAATCGGCTGCACTTGGTCACGGCCGGCCCGGCTGGCACATCGAGTGCACCGCCATCGCGCAGAAATACCTTGGCACCACCTTCGCCGTGCAGGGCGGTGGCCGCGATCTGGCCTTCCCACACCACGAGATGTCGGCGGCGGTCGGCCGCGGGGTAACCAACGGGGCGCGTTTCGCCCAGGCCTATGTGCATGTCGGCATGGTCGGCCTGCACGGTGAAAAGATGAGCAAGTCCCTGGGCAACCTCGAACTCGTCTCAAGGCTGCGGGGACAGCAGGTGCCGGGCCCGGTCATCCGGCTCGCTCTGCTGGCCCACCACTACCGCACCGACTGGGAATGGTTCCCCACCGACCTGGAGGCCGCCCAGCGCCGTGCGGACGCCTGGGCCGCGGCCTTCCAGGCACCGCAGGGGCCACCTGCAGCCCCGGTGGTCGATGGCCTGCGGGCAGCCCTGCGCAATGACCTCAACGCAGCCCGCGCGCTGGCCGAGGTGGACGAATGGAGCTCAGCCGTCCTGGCCGGTGACGGTGCCGACACCCAGTCTCCCGGCCAGGTCGCCGATGCCGTAGATGCACTGCTGGGCGTCCGTTTCGACTGATTGACAGCTGTTTGTGTCAGTCCTCCGGGCTTGACCTGCGCGGGGCGTGGTCGGGCACCCTGGTTGCCGGATCTGGTGCGGGCAGCCCCGGTAGCGTGGTGGGCGCGATCTGGTGGCCCGACGATACCTGGGAATCCGGGCTGTCGTTGGCCGGGGCCGGCAGTTCGGGATTGGGCGCCTGACTGTGCTGCATGGGGTCAGGTCCGGGCCGCTCGATTCCGGCCACGCGATAGACCTCGGCCTCGTCAAGGGTTTCGTGGATGAGTAGTTCATCAGCGATTGCATCCAGCTTGTCCCGGTGCTGGTTGAGCATCTCGACTGCCTTTGCGTGGCACTCGGTGATGATCGCGCGAACCTCGGCGTCCACCGTGGACAGGGTGTCATCAGAGATCCCGATCTGACGTGGGTCGACATCGTCGAACAGCACCGTGACCGGTCCCACGGCTTTCGACATGCCCCACTTGCCCACCATTTGCCGGGCGATCGAGGTGGCCTGTCGCAGGTCTGATTCGGCTCCGGTGGTGACAACGCCGTAGACGACTGCCTCGGCGGCCATCCCGCCCAGGGCTCCGACGATCCGGCCCCGCAGGTACTCCTCGTCATAGCCGTAGCGGTCGGTATCCGGGGTCGACAGTGTGACGCCCAGTGCCTGCCCGCGCGGGATGATCGACACCTTGCGTACCGGGTCGGCCCCCTTCTGCAGCATGCCGAGCAGGGCGTGGCCACCCTCGTGGTACGCGGTGCGGCGTTTCTCGTCCTCGGGGATCAGCACACTGCGGGCCACACCCAACTGGATCTGCTCAAGGGCGTTGGTGAAGTCGGCGTGGTAAACGTGGCTGTCATCGCGGCGGGCGGCACGCAGGGCGGCCTCATTGGCCAGGTTCGCCAGGTCTGCACCGGTGGCCCCGGGGGTCGACTGGGCCAGTGCCCGCAGGTTGACGTCTGCGCCCAGCGGGATCTCGCGGGTGTGGACCAGCAGGATCTTCTCTCGGCCATCCTGGTCTGGTGCGCTGACGGTGATCACCCGGTCGAAACGCCCTGGGCGGGTGAGCGCCGGGTCGAGCACATCGGACCGGTTGGTGGCCGCCATCACGACAACCCCCTCGGTGCCGTCGAAGCCGTCCATCTCGGTAAGGATCTGGTTCAGTGTCTGTTCACGCTCGTCATTGCTGCCCGAGACCCGGCTCGAGCCGCGCGCCCGGCCGATCGCATCGATCTCGTCAATGAAGACGATCGCAGGTGCCACCTTCTTGGCCTCATCGAACAGTTGCCGGACCCGCTGCGCGCCCACACCCACGATCATCTCGATGAATTCGCTGGCCGAGGCGCTGAAGAAGGGCACGTCGGCCTCACCTGCGGTTGCCCGGGCGAGCAGGGTCTTGCCGGTACCGGGGGCGCCCTCCAGCAGGATGCCCTTGGGTGCCCGGGCACCAACCTTGCGGTATTTCTCCGGATTCTTAAGGTAGTCGACGATCTCATCGACCTGCTGCTTGACCTCGTCGATACCGGCCACGTCCGAGAAGTCGACCCGGACGCGCGTCTTCTCGATCGGTTTCACCTCGCGCTGGATGCCGAGCCCGCCAAGGCCGCCGGCGCCCTTGGCGATGCGCCGGAACGCCCACACCGACACACCGATCAGCAGACCCCACAGCAGCAGTGACGAGATCAGGTTGACCATCGGACCGCGCTGGTCGACCACGGGGGTGGCGCGGACGACGGCGTCGTGCTCCTTCAGGTCGTTGAGCAGGTCGTCCTGGGCGAACGTCGGCCGCTCGGTGACGAAGGTGGTGTAGTTGCCCTCCTCGGTGGTCTCTTCGCCGTCATCGGGCAGCGCAGCCTCGCGACGCAGTTCACCCTGGATCGTGTCGCCCTTGGCGTAGACCTCTTTGACGTTGCCCTGCAGTACTTGTGATGCGAACTCGGTGTAGGGGATCGTCGGTGGGGCATTGCGTGCGTCCTGCCAACTGAACAGGCCCCACACTCCGATGAGCAGCATGCCGGCGATGATCCAGAACCGCCACATCTTCTTGTTCTCGCGCGGCTTTTCGCCGTCCTCGCTGGCACCCTCACGATCCTTGGGCAGGCCCTCGGTACGCCAGGGCTTGGGTGAATCCAGCGGCGGTGGCCCCTGGGGTGCCTCTGAGCGCACCGGGCGACGGGCCTCGTCGCTGGTGGCGGGACCGGGCAGCGGGCCGTCGGCCTTCCGCGTCGGCTGCGGTTCTGGCATGGCACCTCCTCAGTGTGTGAACAATCGTAGTCGGACGGCATGAGCAACGCTCTCACCGAGTTATGCGCTACAGCACCCCCAAGTGTGGCTGGCAGTGGTTGACTTGGCGCATGAAGAAGCTCATTAATGATGCTGAATCGGTCGTTGCCGACGCATTACGTGGTATTGAAGCCGCGCATGTCGGTACCCAACGCGTTGATCATGAGAATCGGCTGGTCATCCGGGCCGATGCTCCCCGTCCGGGCAAGGTCGGACTCATTTCTGGTGGTGGCTCGGGGCATGAGCCGTTGCATGGTGGCTTCGTCGGCGTAGGGATGCTGGATGCCGCCGCGGCAGGTGAGGTCTTCACCTCGCCGACGCCAGACCAGGTGCTCGCAGCCACCCAGGCCGCCAATGGGGGTGCAGGAGTACTGCACATCGTCAAGAACTACACCGGCGACATCATGAACTTCGAGATGGCAGCCGAGCTCGCCGCCGCGGAGGGCATCGAGGTCGCAACGGTCATCACCGCCGATGATGTCGCGGTCCAGGATTCGCTCTACACTGCAGGCCGGCGTGGTGTCGGCATCACCGTGTTCGTCGAGAAGATAGCGGGTGCGGCTGCCGAGTCCGGTGCCGATCTGGCCAAGGTGGCCGAGGTGGCCCAGCGGGCCTCCGAGCAGGGTCGTTCATTCGGTTTGGCCCTCACTTCCTGCACGGTGCCGGCAGCTGGTCGCCCGACCTTCGACCTGGCAGAGGACGAGATCGAGCTGGGCATCGGGATCCATGGCGAACCGGGCCGCGAACGGCAGAAGCTCGCCCCACTGCGCGAGCTTGCCAAGCGGCTGGTCGAGCCCATCCTGACTGACTACGACTTCACCGATGCGCCGACGATCGTGATGGTCAATGGCATGGGCGGCACGCCGCTGATCGAGCTCTACGGTTTGTACGCCGAGGTGGCCGAAATCCTGGCCGAGGCGGGTGTCCAGATCGCGCGGTGCCTGGTGGGTGACTACATCACTTCACTCGAGATGGCTGGTGCCTCGGTCACCATCATGAAGGCCGACGACGAACTACTCGGCTACTGGGACGCCCCGGTCAACACCCCAGGGCTGCGGTGGTGAGTTCCATGCAATTGTCGGCACAGATTCTGGCCGATTGGATGGCTGCGTTCGCCCAGGACATTGTCGACAACGAAGGTCTGCTCACCGATCTGGACCGCCAGATCGGTGATGCAGATCACGGCGGCAATATGGTGCGCGGTACGCGCGCCGTGGCCGCACTGTCAGCCGGTGACTTCGATGATGCCGTCAGCTACGCCAAGAAGGCGGCCATGACGCTGATCAGCACGGTGGGCGGGGCTTCCGGCCCGCTCTACGGCACGATGCTGCTCCGGTTGGGAACAGCCCTGCCGGACGATGGCGAGATCAGTCATGCCCAGTGGTCGCAGGCACTGGCAGCGGCAGTCGAGGGTGTGATCGCCCGTGGCAAGGCGGCACGGGGCGACAAGACGATGCTGGACGCCCTCATCCCTGCCGTCGAGGCATTCGAGGCCAATCCTGATGACCCGTGGGCGGCAGCCGCCAGGGCTGCTGATGAGGGCCGCGAGGCCACCATTCCGATGCTGGCCCGCAAGGGCCGGGCGTCGTACCTGGGGGAGCGCAGCATCGGTGTGGCCGATCCTGGGGCCACCAGTTCGGCGTTGCTGATAGCGGCGGCCGCCCGCACCCTGGGCGGCAACGTAGAGTGACCAGATGATCGGAATCGTCGTCGTCTCGCACAGCCGTCCACTGGCGCAGGCCGCAGTCGAGTTGGCCAGCCAGATGGTCCCGGGGGATTCACCACGGATAGCTGTGGCGGCCGGGCTGGACGACGGCGGTTTCGGTACTGACGCCGCTGCCATCTCGCTGGCAATCGGCGAGGTCGATTCACCTGATGGCGTGCTGGTGTTGATCGACCTGGGCAGCGCCCTGCTCAGTTCTGAGCTGGCCATCGAGTTCCTCGACCCGGATATCGCCGAGCGGGTCCGGATCAGTCCTGCGCCGCTGGTCGAGGGTTTGCTGGCCGCAGTGGTGCAGGCAGCCACCGGGGCCCCACTGGACGAGGTCGATCGCGAGGCACGCGATGCCCTGGTCGCCAAGGCCGGCCACATCAATGGTGATGAACAGCCCGCCGAACTGCTCGAGGTACCCCGGCCAGCGCAGCCTCAACCCGCTGCCAAACCCAGGG
>JBMNPP010000096.1:0-10157 GCA_050943675.1 Brooklawnia sp. | reverse complement strand
CCGGTCACCCGACGGATCTCCCAGACCCGTTTCGAGCAGATCGGCAACGCACTCAACGACTACCTGGCCACACTGCCGCCAGCCTGGCAGCGCGTGGTTGGCGCGTACCACCTGGTCGATGTCGCCCACAAGGTGGTCGGTGTCGGCTCGGTCGGGCTGCGCGCCTTCCTGGCCCTGCTCGAGGGCTCCAGTCCCGACGACGTCCTCTTCCTGCAACTCAAACAGGCGCGGCGTTCGGTCATTGCCCCGTTCGTGCACGGCGAGACCCCACGGCACGCCCACCAGGGCCAGCGCGTCGTCGAGTACCAGCAGGCCCTGCAGACCGCCAGTGACCCGCTGCTGGGCTGGGCAACCCTGCCGGTCACTTCTGACCCGTCAACAGCCACCCAGTTGGGGCCCGGCTCGATGATGCCGGGGTCCCCCGCCATTCAGGTCTACGTGCGCCAGTACCGCAACATGAAGGGCGCTGTGGTGATCGACGGGCTCGATGCCAGCGCGCTGAGCGACTATGCCCGGGTGCTGGGATTGCTGCTGGCCAAGAGCCACGCCCGCACCTCGGGGGCATCGCGCATTTCGGGTTACCTGGGTGGCTCGGACGCGGCGGTCGAGGCGTTCGTCCGGTTCGCCAGGGCCTATGCAGACCAGACCGAGGCCGACCACGCTGCCCTGTGTGCCGCCGTGCGGGCCGGTCGCCTGCCTCCCCCAGCGCTGGGGTCCGCCGGCGGGTAGTCCCGCAGCAGGCCGAATTTCTGGCGACACGCAACTAGGCTCTGGTCATGGACTCCTACCTGGTAGCGGTGGCCAATTCGAAGGATGGCTCGATCAGCATGTTCGGGCTGGACGGGGCGGCACTGAACCCGATAGCACTCAACGAGGTCGGTGGCCCTGGCATGCCACTGGCGGTGGACGCCTCCCGCGGCCTGGTTTTTGCCGGGTCGAGCGATCCGGCCGGTGTGCACGTGCTGCGACTGGATCGCGACAGCGGGCACCTGGAGCCGATCAGTTGGCACCCGGGGCATGCAGCACCCACCTACCTGACGCTCACCGCCGACGGTTCACTGCTGTTGAGCGCTTCGTACCACGGCGGCCTGGGCGAGGTGTGGCGGGTCGGGCCCGACGGAGAACTCGGTCCGGCTGGTGACCCGGTCTGGTACCGCAATATGCACAGTGTGCAGGCCACCGTCGACGGACGGTTCGCCTATTTCGTGTCGCTGCGCGATGACCTGATCGCCCAGTACGCGCTCGGCGCGGACGGAACCCTCACCCCGCTCGACGTGCCCACCGTGCCTGCTCCGATCCGCAGCGGACCGCGGCACCTGATTTTCGATGCCGAGCAGACCTCGGTCTACGTGATCACTGAATACTCCGGTGAGGTGCTGCACTACCGACGCGACGAGGAGACCGGCCAGTTGACCCCTGTCTCGGCGACGAGGTGCGTCCCGGACGATTCACCGCTGCAGCACAGCCGATTCGGCGCCGATCCGCGTTCGGAGGGCCTGATCTGGTGCTCCGACCTGCACCTGGACGAGGCGGGGAGCCGGCTGTTTTGTGCCGAGCGAACCAATGCCACCATCACGGCGCTGGAGATCGCTGATGACGGCACCGTGGGCGCTGCCACAGCCCATTCGATGGTGGTGGCCCAGCCGCGCGGTTTTGCGGTGTTGCCCTCCGGCGACCTCCTGGTGGCCTCCGAGATCGATCACCAGGTGGGGTTGTACCGTCCTGACGAGGATGGTTCGCTGGTCGAACGGGTGGCGTTCCCGGCCGGGTTGGGTGCCTACTGGATCGAGGTCATCCCGCGCTGAGCCTCAGCCGCGGCGTCCGATGAGGGTGTTCACCGTGGCGGCTGCTGCCTCGGCATCTGCCAGGGTGATCACGAAGACCCCCTGCTCGCCGCGGTCCAGCCGCAACGCCGGGCCACCGGCGGTGACCAGGCCCTGCTCGCCGTTGAAGCCGATGCGCCGTCCCCAGCCGCCGAAATCTCCCAGCGGGCTCACGTCGCCAACAGTGGCCCCCGCGATTGTCTCCAGCGGGATCCTCGCCCACCGGATGAAGCCCAGCGAACTGGCCCGCACCCCGCGGGCATCCACGGTGACGCTGGCCGACATGCCCAGGCCAACCAAGAGCAGGAGCAGCAGCGTCAAGCCCATCAGCAGTGCCCCACTCCATTGCCGGTTGTAGGCCATCAGCACCATCGGGATCGCCACGGTCAGCCCGGCCAGCCCGAGCACGATCCACACAGCCCGCGAAACCGGTGTGCGGCCGGTCCAGGCCAGCCGCACCGAGTCGTCCACCAGCAGCCGCGGGGCATCCACGGCAACATCGGCGGGCACCGGGGCCTCGGAAGCCCTCTTGCGGACCAGCGCCCACAGCGCCAGTCCGACGCCGACCGCCAGGGCCGCACCCCAGATCACCGACCAGCCCATCGACGCGGTGGGCACTTGCTCAGCGCTCAGGCCTCGTTGTGAGATCACGGTGCCGTTGATGGTTGCCGACATGAAGACTGCTGTGGCCGCCGCGATCGGGGCCATCGCCCGGCCCTGCTTCATGACCAGGCCGATGACCACCATGAACAGCGGCAGCACCCCGATGATGAGCGCGTTGGAGACATAGAGGTCGGCCACGGCCCGGAAGTTGTCCGGTGCACCGGTGGCACCCCAGTGGGTCGCCACCTCTGGGGGCAACTGGTCACGCACCAGCCAGATCGCCAGCGAGCCGCCGACGGCGGCCGCGAGCACTACCAACACGCTGATGATGGAGGCAACGACCTGGCCCCGGTCTGGCTTGCGGTTGTTCGTCATTGCTGGCCCCTGTCCTGGATGAGAGTGAGCAATTCGTCGCGGCTGACACCGAGCCGGTCTGCATGGGCGATCAGTTCATCAACTCGGGCACCCAGTTGGGATGCCGTCAGCTCCGTGGCAATCACTATGGCGCCCCGGCCCCGCCGCAACTCGATCAGCCCTTCGTCCCGCAATAGCTGGTAGGCACGCAGCACAGTGTGCAGGTTGACCTCCAGGCTGGCCGCGAGGTCCTTGGCGGCCGGGAGCCGGTGGCCCGGCTGCAGGGTGCGCTCACCGATGCCGCGCCGCACCACCGCTGCGATCTGTTCGTACAGCGGTTGCGAGTCGCGAGGGTCAACCTGCCAAAGCATAGTTCTAGAATATATAGAACAAAGCTCATGGGCAACCTGTATCAACGACATAGGGGTAGGGTTGGAAGGCTGCCAAGGGACGAATGCGAAGGCGAGGTGGGTCATGGACAGTGACAGTCACAGTTTCCGATCACCCAGCACCGCGCCCAGCCCGCCGACCCCTTGATGCCGTTGCGTTAATCGCCGAGTCGCATCCCGCCGGGCGCCCAAATCCGTCAACATTTCGCGCGCAAAGGACACCGGCATGGACACCAGGCAGCACAATGATGCATTCGCTCTGGAAGACAGGCTGCAGCCGCTCATCGAGGCCCAGGACTTCCCGGCCATCATCGACCTGACCGCACCGGCAACCAATGAGCAGGTCAGCGCGGCACTGGAACGGCTGCCCAGCCGGCAGCGGGCAATCGTGTACCGCCTGCTGCCCAAGCAGCGTGCGATCGAGGTTTTCGAGCGGTTCTCGCCAAAGCTGCAGGGCGATCTCATCGGCGGGCTGCAGGACGCGGAGGTCAGCGCAATCTTCGCCGACCTCGATCCAGACGACCGGGTCTGGCTGCTCGATGAACTGCCTGCAGCCCTGGCTCCACGCCTGCTGCGCGGTCTGACGGCCAAGGAGCACCAACTCACCGCCGCCATGCTGGGCTACCCGAAGGCCTCTGTCGGGCGCCGGATGAGCTCGGAGTACGTTTCAGTCAAGCAGTGGCACAACGTCGAGCAATCTCTGGAACGCGTCCGGGCCCGCCTGGATGACGCTGAAACCGTCTACACCCTGCCCGTGGTGGACGCGAGCCGCCGGGTGGTTGGGGTGGTGAGCCTGCGTGACCTGCTGCACGCCAATCCTTCGGCCATGCTCAGCGACATCATGGGGCGCGCCGAGGTCGCCACTGCCTACCACGACGCCGAGGACGCCGCCCGCAAGTGCGCTGACCTGGGCCTGCTCGCGATGCCCATCGTCGACAACGAGACCCGCCTGGTCGGGGTGCTCACCATCGATGATGCGGTACGCATACTTGAGCTGGAGGAATCAGAGGACTCGGCCCGCCAGGGCGGCGTCGAGCCCCTGCGCCGGCCATACTTCGCCACCCCGCTGCGCGCACTGGTGAGCTCCCGGATCGTGTGGTTGCTGGTGCTGGCGGTCGGCGCCACGCTCACGGTGCAGGTTCTCTCGGTCTTCGAGGCGACGATCGCACAGGTAACGGTACTCGCCCTGTTCGTCCCGCTGCTGATCGGCACTGGGGGCAATACCGGCAACCAGGCAGCCACCACCGTGACCCGGGCGCTGGCCCTGGGCGATGTGGCCCCGCGCGACGTGTGGAAGGTGCTGCGGCGCGAGCTTTGCGTCGGCGCTGCCCTGGGCGCCCTGCTCGGGTTGATCGGAGGGGTCATCACTGCGCTGGTCTATGAGCCCCGGATCGGGTTAATCATCGGCCTGACCCTGGTCGCTGTGTGCACGATGGCGGCAAGCGTGGGCGGCATCATGCCGATGATCGCCCGTGCCCTGCGGGTCGACCCGGCGGTCTTCTCCAACCCGTTCATCACCACTTTCGTGGACGCCACCGGCCTGGTCATCTACTTCCTGGTGGCCGGGGCCGTCCTCGGGCTCTGAACGCCAATCACGGCTCCACGCAGCGGTCTGCTGATCAGCAAAACTACCCGTGTCATCCGGGAAAACCACCGCAAGCTGGAACCTGTTCGGATTCACACACTCCCCAACGTACGTGGTCTCCAACAGCGCAATTCCAGGTCAGGATGCCTGGGTAGATATCGCACAGGAGTTGCTCGATATCCCCCAAAACAAATCAAGGTTCCTGGTCACCAAGGTGCCCCCGATGGGATTCGAACCCATACTGGAGCGGGTTTAAGCCGCCTGCCTCTGCCGTTGGGCTACGGGGGCGCTGATCATCGTGGCAACGACTGACCGGCGTTCGATTGCAATATCGACATTACGACACCATCAAGGATGTCCGACTCACTGGCCTGCAGGTTGACCCGCACCCGACGCGCAACCTCGGCCACCACCAGGGCGCCCGCACTGAGCACCTTCGCCCGCTCGGGGGCCACCGGCCCCAGCGCGGCAACCTCGGCGACGCTCATGGCCAGCAGCCGCTCAGCCAGGTCGACGGTTTCCCCCACAGTCAACTGCGCCCCGTGCACGACCTGCGAATCATAGGCCGCCAGCCCCAGGTGCACCGCAGCCATCGAGGTGACCGTGCCGGCGACCCCAATGAAGGTAGCGACGTCATCGATTGAGACCGGGCTGGCATCCAGCAGCCGGTTGACCTCGGCCCGGGCAGCGGCGATCTGGGCCGGGGTGGGCGGGTCGTCGTGCAGGTAGCGCTCCCGCACCCGGCGCGAACCTATATCGATGCTCTGGGCCACACCGACCTGACCGGTCATATCACCGCGCACCAGTTCGGTCGAACCGCCACCGGAATCCATCACCAGTACCGGGTCGCCGGTGAGCCGTGCCCCGGACAGGGCGCCGGCGAACGAGAGCCGGGCCTCTTCCTCACCGCTGATCAGTTCGGGATTGATCCCCAGCCGCTGCCGGACACCGGCGAAGAACTCCTCGCGGTTGTCGGCATCACGGGACGCCGAGGTCGCCACGAACCTGGCCAGCTGGCAATCGTGGCTCCGCAACTGCTCGGCATAGTCGTCGACGGCTGCCCAGCCACGTTCGATGGCGGCCTGGTCGAAGCGGCCGGTGGCGTCCACCCCATGCCCCAGGCCCACATAGCGCAACTGCCGGGTCCGCTCGACGAGCTCGCCCTGCGCTGTCCGGGTGACGATGAGCAACCGGATGGTGTTGGTGCCGGCATCCAGTGCCGCGACGGTTCGCATCATCGCCCATCCTGGCCGGCATCCTCGACGGGATGGCAGGGGCCGTCCCAGAACTCACCCATCGCGGCCAGGGATTCATCACCGATCGGGTTGACCCCCGGCCCGGCAGCCAGCGCGTGGCCGACCAGCGCATGCAGGCACTTCACCCGCGTAGGCATCCCGCCCGCGCTGATACCCGCGATCTCGGGCACCTCATCACCGAGCTGCGCGGCCAACCCTGCGCGGTCGGCCAGGTAGGCCTCGTGTGCGCGCTGGTAGTGCTCTGCCAGTTGAGTATCTGACTGCAGGCGCTCGGACATCTCGGTCATCACACCGGACGCCTCCAGCCTTGATGCTGCGGCTACCGCCCTGGGGCAGGTCAGGTAGTAGGTGGTCGGGAAGGGCGGGCCACCGTCCGGCAGCCGCGGCATGGTGGCCAGCACACCCGGCCTTCCGCACGGGCAGCGCCAGGCGACCCCGGCCACCCCGCGCACCGGGCGACCCAGTTGGGCCTCGGCGATGCGGGCATCAGCAGCGGTGAATTCTTCGTATTGCACGGCTCAGGGACCTTCTTCGGGTTCGGGAGCGCGGATCGGCTCATCAGGGACCGGCTCATCGACGGGTTCGGGATCATCAGCGGCGGCGACACTGCCCCACATGCGGTCCCACCAGGTCTTGGCGTACTCACCCTCGGGCAACTGGGCAGAACCGATCTGCGAACCACCACCATAGGGTTGGCCGTCAGGGCCGATCACGCGGTAACCGGTCTCGCCGGGCACCACCCAGCCGAGCCGTTCACGAGCCTGGATCTTCACATAGGCCGGGTCATTCCAGCGTTCCACCTCATCAGACAGCTCGGTGATCGAGGCCTCATGCTCGGCGATCTGCTGGCGGGCCTGGGCAAGATGGGACTGCTGGTTGAAGTACACCCGCAGCGTGGTGGCGTAGCTGACCAGCAGCACCACCATCACCACACCGAGGATGATTGCCCGCTGCGTCATCCGCAGACCCTGGCGCAGGCGGGGAACTACCCCCGCACTGTTGTTGGCCTCGGGCTCCTCGGATGCGCCAGTGACCGTCCTGGGACGCGGCTGGCTGCGCTGGCCGGGACGCGATGCAGTGCGCGCGCCCGGCGAATCAGCCCGGGCGCGGCCCACGGGACGCCCGCTACCGCTGCGTCCTGATCGGCCCGCGTCCGCCATCAGCCACCCCTCCCCAACCGGATTCCATCATGAAAGATGACCGGACCGCCCCCGCGGTGAAACGCGAAGGGCGGCCCGGTTCATTTGATTACCTGCCTATGGCAGTGCGCCAGTTCAGGCCCACTTGTCGGCGTCGAAACGCGGGAACGCGTCCACACCGGCGTACACGCCAGCCTCTTCGAGTTCTTCCTCGATGCGGATGAGCTGGTTGTACTTTGCGACACGCTCACCGCGGGCCGGGGCACCCGACTTGATCTGGCCGCAGCCCAATGCCACAGCGAGGTCGGCGATGGTGGTGTCCTCGGTCTCACCGGAGCGGTGGCTCATCATGGTCTTGTAGCCACTGCGGTGTGCCAGGTTGACCGCGTCGATGGTCTCGGTCAGCGAACCGATCTGGTTGACCTTGACCAGCAGCGCATTGGCCGAACCCTCGTCGATGCCGCGCTGCAGGCGCTCGACATTGGTGACGAAGAAGTCGTCGCCGACCAGCTGCACCTTGTCGCCCAGGCGCTGGGTGATGGTGTTCCAGCCTTCCCAGTCGTCCTCATCCAGCGGGTCCTCGATCGAGACCAGCGCGTAGTCGGCAACGAGCTGCTCGTAGTATTCGATCATCTCGTCCGCCGAGAGCTGCTTGCCCTCGAACTGGTACTTGCCGTCGGAGTAGAACTCGGTGGCGGCCACGTCGAGGGCCAGAGCGACATCCTTGCCGGGCTTGTAGCCGGCGGCCTCGATGGCCTCGTTGATCAGGTCGAGCGCGGCCCGGTTGGAATCCAGGCTCGGCGCGAAGCCACCCTCGTCACCCAGACCGGTGTTCAGGCCCTTGTCCTTGAGCACCTTCTTCAGCGCGTGGTAGACCTCGGCACCGACCCGCATGGCCTCGACGAAGGTGTCGGTGCCGATGGGGGCGATCATGAACTCCTGGATGTCGACATTGGAGTCGGCATGCGCGCCACCGTTGAGGATATTCATCATCGGCACCGGCAGGATGTTGGCGGTCGGACCACCGATGTACTTGTAAAGCGGCAGTTCAGCCGATTCAGCGGAAGCCCGCGCCACGGCCAGGGACACACCCAGGATGGCGTTCGCGCCCAGCTTTGCCTTGTTCGGGGTGCCATCCAGGGCGATCATCGCCTCGTCCAGGCCGCGCTGGTCGGTGGCATCCCAACCGACGATTTCCTTGTAGATGTCCTCGTTGGCGTTCTCGACGGCCTGCAGGACGCCCTTGCCCTCGTAGCGATCCTTGTCGCCATCACGCAACTCGACTGCCTCGAAAGCGCCAGTAGAGGCACCAGAGGGAACGCCCGCGACGGCGAAGGAGCCGTCGTCCAGGAGGGCCTCGACCTCGACGGTGGGGTTGCCACGCGAGTCCAGGATCTCGCGAGCCTCGATGTATTCGATAAGTGCCACGGGTGTTGCCTTTCCGTTTGCCTAACCAGTGGATCCAAGTCGTCCAGAGCCAACACTATCGGCTGGCATCTCGCGCAGTCGCACCCACTGGCAACTCACAGCCAAAACGGGAAGCTGTTCAGCTGGCGCGGCGCTGCTCGGCCTGGCGCACCTCGTCCTCGAAAGTGCGCAGCGCGTCACGGGTGGCCTGGTCGGCGTCGATACCGCTGGCCTGCGCGCGCTGCACCAGCGCCAGGATCTCGGTGCCGACCTGGGCTGCAGTGATCGGCGCATCTGCCATCGGCACCTCAAGGTGGACATGCCGGGTGCGCGAGACCGTCTTGCCGGCCCGGGCCAGGGTGTTCAGCGAGTCCGGGATGCCTTCAAGGGCACTGGTGCGCTGCTTCTCGGCCCGCTTGGCGGCCTCCCAGGTGCCCATCATGTCCTCGGGCGCGCCATGCCCGGCAAATACCCACGGGTGCCGGTGCACCAGCTTGTCGCAGATATCGCGGGCCACGTCCTCGATGCTGAAACGGTCCTGGGTGCGGGCGATCTCGGCATGGAAGTAGATCTGCAGAAGCAGGTCACCGAGTTCTTCGCGCAGGTCGTCATCATCAAGCTGGTCATCTGATGCGCCCGATTCGAGGGCGTCGACGACCTCGGCGGTCTCTTCGATGAGGTGCTTGGCCAGGCTGCGGTGGGTCTGCTCGGCATCCCAGGGACACTCGACGCGCAGCCGCGTCATGATCTCGCGCAGCCTGAGCAACTGCGAGCCGGGCTGCGGCGCAGCGGTCACAGGCCGGCAGGTTCGGACAACGAACCCGAGCCACTTGCCTCCAGCCGGCTCAGATCCCATTGGCCGTACCGCGGGTTGACTTCGATGTCGAAGGCACTGAAGTATGAGCCGATATCGCTGCCCAGACCGAGAGCGATCAGGTCGTGGCGGGCCAGACCCAGGACGGCCTCGGCGCACTCCGGTGCGCTCAGTAACCTGTTCGCCCAGGAATCCTCGACGTAGGCCCGCATCTCGTCCTCGGTTGGCCCACCGAAGGAATCAGCGTGTTGACTGCTCATCTCTCCAAGGATCGCCCACGTCAGCATCTCCGACCGGATGTCGGCGGCGATCTCTTCCGGGGTGCCATCACCCTGCACCAGAGTTGCGCAGCTGTCGGCATAGCTGGTGACCCTGGAATTGGGGATCGCGACCTCGTTGACCATCGCGGCGGTCGAGCCGTTCGGGGTGCAGCCAGCCAGCAACGCCACACCGGCGAGGGGAGCCACCAGCAACGCAGTGAGCTTTTTCATTGAAGTCCTCCTGATACTGAAGTCTATTGTGCCGGTACCGAAACTGGCGCGAACACCGCGTCCACCAGCCTGCCCGCCCAGTCGAGCAGTTCGGTGCCCTCGATCGGGACGCTGGGCACCCCGGACGTGCGTGGCCGGGGCACCAAGGCCACGTTCGCAGCTGCCTTGACCAGCGTCTGCGGGTACAGCCGTTGCAGCCGGAGCTGACGGGATTCGGGCAGGTCGGTGGTGCGGCCGTCGGCCAGTTGGCGACCGTGCACCGGCCCGAACCTGATGTAGTTGCGCTGGGTCATCAC
>JBMNPP010000095.1:0-10158 GCA_050943675.1 Brooklawnia sp. | reverse complement strand
TTTGGTGGCGCCCCCCGATCACCTGGGGGCCGCCACCGACCTGCTGGCCAGCCACCGGCCACTGCTCTTGATGAACCACTGCCGCAGGGCCATGTTGAGGGTCTGGCGTTCACCGTAGAAGGTGACGTCCCCGATGGTGCGGCCCAGCAGTTTGCCGCTGGAGCCGTCCACCTCGGCCTTGATGCTGATCTCTTCGAATGAGTGGTACTTGATTTCGCCGGTCTTCAGCGAGGCGAGCCATTGATCCTTGGTCTGGGTGCGGCCATTCAGCTGGGTGCGGGTGAATCCCTTGGTAAGCAGGGCACTCAGGGCGTCCCAATCCTCTTCGATGAGGGCCCGATGCTGTTCGATGTAGTTGGCAATCACCAGGTCCCGCGCCGGCTTCACGTGGATGGTCATCGTTACTGCCTCCGATCCCGAAAACGAGGGGCGGTTCGCGCCATCGCTGAAACGGCTTCCCGCCTAGTCATCACATTACGACCGTCGAGCGAGGTTTGGCATCGGTTCGGCGACGTGGCCCCGTGCCACCGGGGTACCCGGCCCTGCTCTGCACGTGATTCCTGCTCTAGGAGCGTTGCGAAACTTCGTCCACTGCAGCCACAGTGTTGAACCCGCCGTACCGACGGAGGTTCTTGTGGGATCGGATGCCGGTGTAGGACAGCGAAGAATCCTCGTACCGGCGGAAGGCGAACACGGCGTCGTTCATGTGGGTCGAGTTGAACACTCCCAGGCTGACGAGCAGTTCGAAATCCTGCACGGTGAGGCCGGTGACCTTCTTGAACAGCCCGGGTTCCAGCTTGGTGATGACGTCGACCAGGGTGTTTTCGCGGAAGTCCGTGAGGTACATGAAAGCCGGGATGCGGGTGGCAAACTTGACCAGCTTCTCCTGGATCTGTTTCCGCTTCGCCCGGTAGTCCTTCTCTTCGGCGGTCAGCTTCTTCTTCTCTGCCTTGGTGAGCTCCTCCCCGCACTGCTTCCGGGTCTTGCTCACGGCCTCTGACTTGTTGATAACCGTCTCGAAGATGGCGCTGCCGAGGGCGCGGAATCCTTCGATATTCATGATGGCTTCCATGGCCTTGGGGTCGCCCATGATCCTGCGCAGGGTGTTGTTGTCGACGTTGACCAGGATGGCCGATTCCCATTTGCGGGCCAACAGGGTGGCTGAAGTTCCGGACATGGCGATGTCCAGGATGGCCCCGGCATCGACCTGGGTCATGTTCGAGCCGTCATAGGCCAACACGGGCAGGAAGCTGACCAGGTCTTCAACGGCCTGCTCCGGGTTCGGTGTCTCCGGCGCGAGACCGTGGCCGTATTCGGCGACCTGGCGCAGTGCGCGGGTCGGTGCGAAGTCGAAGACGAAGCACACCGGTTTGAGCACAGCCTCTTCTTCGGGATCATCGCCGTTCGGGTTCGTGATCGACCACGGGGATTGGACGCGGAAGGCGGCCTGGAAGTAGGTCTCGGGGGAGTTGAGGTTTCGCAGCATCAGGATCGAAGACCACTGCTTGACGGTCACCCCTGTGGTCAGTTTTCCGCACGACAACGTGATCGTCCTGGTGTCGTGACCATCGCGGATCGCTTCGCGCACCGGTGGCAGCGCGTCCAGCCCGATCCCGGCGCTGGGGCCAGCTACGACCAGGACGTTGTAGTCGTGCCAGTAGAGGTTTTGCTTCTCAGCCAACAGGTTGGCCATTGCCTCGCAGGCGGCGACATCGGGCAGGAACCAGAAGGAATGCTGGAGGTACGGCAGCAGCCGAACATCGGAGTAGGGGAACGGTGGGCGGGTGCCCATCTTCAGTGCGTCGGTTTGGGTTGGCAGGTATTGGCCCCGGATGATGTTGAGCCATTTCTGGACGTCGTCCTTGTGTGTGAACACCGCATCGGTGCCATTACCGGTGGCAGCGAAGAAGGCATTGAGGTCGAATTCATTGAATTCGCCCTCCTGTGCGACCGACACCAGTTCGTCTGGCATCTGATAGGTGAGCAGACGCATCTCTGGCAGCGCCCCGTACGGGTTCCAGTCATCTGGGTATGTCGCAGCGAACTCGGCCTTGGCGCGCTGTTCATCGGTGTAGGTCCAGTTGAAGATCTGCTCCTCAATGAATTCACCGGTGGCCAGCGCCTTGAACGGTGTGCCCGACAGATACAAATAGGCTCGAGTTGTGATGGGCAGGAACTCGCTCTCGTCGCTGCCCAATTCATCGAGTTCTTCATCAAAGGTGGCGAGACCGGGATGGTATTCGGCGGCGATCTCTTTCTCGGCGACCTTTGAGTCTTCACCTTCGAACAGTTCTTTTGCGCTCTCACGCCAGGCACCGAAGTGGTACTCATCGAAAATGACTAGATCCCAGTTGATCGTGTGCAGCCATTCATTGCGCGCTTTGATCAGCCCGGTCTTCCTGTCTCTGCCCAGCAGGTCCTGGAAGGACCCAAAGTAGACCAGTGGGCGAGCGGGATCGACGGTGGCCGGGTCCACACCGGTGGCCTTGGACAGGTATTGCCAGCCATCGAAATCGACATGGTTCTCCAGGTCGGATTGCCAGGCATCCTCGACAGCAGGCTTGAACGTCACCACGAGCACACGGCGGGCATCGAGTCGCTTGGCCAACTGGTACGCGGCGAACGTCTTGCCAAAACGCATCTTTGCGTTCCACAAGAAGCGTGGGACCCCCGAGTCGTCCTCGGCCCAGATCGAGTGGAAGTAGGCATGGGTCTTCTCAACCGCAGCCGCTTGCTCGGCACGCATCGCGAAGTTCTGGTGGTGCGTGCCCGTCAATGCCTGACCGCTGCGCACCTCCTCGATGGCGGTCTGGACATCAGCCGGTGTGCAGCGGATCCACTCCCTTGATGACCCCAGGGTCGGGTTCTCAAATCCCTTGTTAACCAGCCGCTGGCGGACCTGTCCGTCGCGGAAGTACGTGCCATCTGCACGGTCAGCCGGCTCGTCGACGTGCAGGGTGTAGGCCTGCTGCATCTGCCCCTGAGACTCACGGACCCGCTCATTCACGTCAGGTTTCGTGGTTTGCCCGATCTTGATCAGCCCCAGGTAATCCGGTGGGGGATCGTTGGGGCTCCACGCGTAGATGCGCAGCTTCCCCTTGGGTTTGTCCGGGAGCAGTTCGGAAACATGCCTACTCATCGATGACCTCGCCGATGAGCTCGTCGGGTTCTTCATCATCATGAGGTGCGACCTGTGACTCGATGAAGGTGATCTCCTCGTCGGTAAGGCCGTAACGCTGGTACAAGTCCTCGTCAGTCCACGTGCGATCAAGCGGGACGTCAGGGACGAACGAGTAGACATCCCGTGTCGCGTGTTGAGTTGATTTGCGGAGCGAGACAAGAAATCGAACGAAACGTGTCCTTAGGTAACTTGCGTAGCGGTTCGCGTCCTCTTCCGTGGCGAAACGTCCGGCAACCAAGTAGGTCTCAGTACAGGCGGTTCCAGGCGGGGCAATGATGGGCTTTGACAGGAACTTGGTCTCGACCGCCGCGCTGGTGCCTTGGACAGCATTCATCAAGACCTTCCAGTGATCAGCCCACACGGGATTCGTGCGGAGTTGTGAGCGATCAATCCAGCTGATCCTGCGAGATCCGAAGAGCTTAATGGGCTCGGCGATTCCGTCGGGGTTGCCCCGGCCGTGGAAATACGTGCGCAGGCCGAAGGGTTTACCTGCTGACACACGCGTGTCCAAGGTCGATTCCCCCCGGGCCACCACCTTGTCGAGGATGGGGACCGCTTCATTCCGTCGGATGAGCACATCGTAGGCATCGAGGTATCGCGTCGCAGGGATACCGAGAGGTTCACCTTCCCACATGGTCTGGACGGTGCAAGGACCGTCGTAGTCACGGTCCCAAAGGAAGTAGGAGACTCCGCCACGGATCTTGACCCCTGGGAAGGCCTCGTACAGCTTGGGATAGTCGACCAGGTTGCGCAGCCTATGGTCGCTGAGCATCCGTTCGCGATAATCATCCAGACCCTTGCCCCCCGCGAACCAGCGTGAAGGGGTTACGAATGCAGCGAATCGTGGTGCGAGAGCGAGTGCCTTCTCCACGAACATCTGGTAAATGGGTGCCGCGGAGGAACCATAGCCACCATCGCTCAGTTGGTAGGGAGGGTTACCGATGATGACGTCGAATTGCATTTGTGCTCCGAATGACTGGTGGATGAGTGCTTGCGGCTCCTCGGTGTGGATAAGGGCGTAGGCGTGGGTTTCAAGGTCATCGCCGCGTTCGTAGTTGCGTTCGTTCGCGCCACAGAAGCTGCACCGCCGTTTGGTGTTGCCCGTGACCTCTTCACTGGTGCCATGGTCGTGGCGCACCCCAGATGTTCCGCCCACCCAGGTGTGCTCAGTCCGCTCGAACCAGATATTGCCGTCGATCGTCGTGAACGATTTCGCGATGGAATGCGGGCCGTTGGCCCACTTTGAGCAGTAGACGCTCCGGCGGGCGAGCAGGGCGGTGAGTTCGGTGATGCCGATGCCGTATACCTGCCTGGTGAGGATGTGGTCCACCCGGTCTTCCAGATCGGGGATCTGGGTGATCAGGCCGGTGGTCAGCCTGCGCACGATCTCGCGCAGGAACACCCCTGACTTCGCGAAGGGGTCAAGGAAGGTGACTGTCGGGTCGGCCCAGAGGTCTGCACCAGCATTCCGGGCGGCCCAGGCCTCGGCGACGAGGTCGAGCATGGCATTGGCCATCTCGGGTGGGGTGAATACCTCGTCACTGGACAGGTTTGCGATGCAGGTCAGCACGTCCGGGTTGTGCCCCCGCAAAGACAAAGGGGCGATTGTCATTGCGCCACCTCCTTCATCGACAGGGGTGGGTACGTCTGGATTGGGGTGAACAAGTCCTCGTCACTCAGCTCACCGAGCAGGGTTCCCTCGTAGGAGGCGCGATTCGCAAGATCCTGGAAACGGAAGTCGCGTCGCTGGTACCTGCCCTTGCCCAGGTACGCCCACTCAGGGAAGACGATGGGCTCGCCGCTGGGGACCGTCATGGTCAATGCGTCCCCCTGGGTGATATTGACCGCAAGCACCTGGCGAGCAGCCTGCAGCAGCACGTCGTCGTCGGGGAGGCGGAGTGCGCTTTGGAGGAGCTCGGCCAGGTTTGTGCGGCACTCCTGTGCGTTGTCCTGGAGTAGCTCGATGCCGTAAATGCACATGACGGACAACAGCGCATAGTGCCGCAGTTCGAACTCGCTCCTGCGGTGTTTCAACTGGACGGTTGCAAGCTTGCGTGCCAGCACGGGAACAAGGAAGTTGCCCGAACCGCAGGCAGGTTCGAGGACGCGGGCATCAATGCGTTCAGTCTCTGCCTTGACCAGATCGAGCATTTCCTCGACCAGCCAGCCAGGAGTGAAGACCTCGCCGTGATCGGCGACCCGTCGCTTGGATCTGACAAGGCGTTCCGCTGGCATTCGAACCGCTTTCATTTTCGGTACTCCCTAGAACTCATTGTTGCCTACGGTATCGCCGCCCCTCGGGCGGCCCACGCGTTGGCTGGTGAAACACATGCCATGGGGCCAGCCAAATGGTGGGGGTTCCACTGCGCTGATCAAGGGCCCAAGGTTATGGACAACGGTGTAACTACATCGATGTAGTTATCCCCACACTGTGCACAAGCCTGTGGATAACTCTTGGGGGAGGAGTCTTCCAACTCTGTTCCGGGGACCTGATTCGCTGCCGGGTTCAGCCGGCTGCGCTGGGTCTACAAGTCGGAACCGTCCAGCACCTCGGGTGGGGCGCTGGGCAGTCTGACGCTGAACCTGGCGCCTGCGCCGGGCTGGTTGATCGCCTCGACGGTGCCGCCGTGGGCGTTGATGGTGTGTGCCACGATCGACAGCCCAAGACCAGTGCCGGGGGTGTTGCGTGCCTTGTTCGAGCGGTAGAAACGATCGAAGATCTTGTCGAGGTCCTCCACGGCCACGCCGGGTCCCTCGTCCCAGATGCTCAGTTCGCCATCGGCCAGCTGCACGTGGACCGTTCCGCCCTCTGGTGAGAACTTCACGGCATTGTCGAGCAGGTTGGTGACCGCCCGCTCCAGTGTGTCGGGTTCGCCCACCACGAAGTACGATTCCAGCCGGACGTCGAAAACCAGCCCGGGGCCGCGACGCTTGGCACGCTCGATCGCCGAGTCCACCACATCTGCAAAATCCAGGGGTTCGGGGCTGGCCTGCATCGAGTCGTCGCGGCTCAGTTGCACCAGGTCGCCGACCAGTGAAGTGAACTCGCCCAGTTGGGCGGCCACGTCGATCAGGATCTCGCCCCGCGCACCGGGGGGCAGCATGCTGGTCTTCTCATCAGCGACGAGCAATTCGATATTGGTGCGCATCGAGGTGAGTGGGGTGCGCAGCTCATGGCCGGCATCGGCGATGAGGCGGCGCTGCCGGTCACGCGAACTGGCCAGCGAGTGCATCATGGTGTCGAAACTGCGCGACAACTCACCGAGTTCGTCCTCGGTGTAGCTGCCGATGGGGGTGAGCTCATCGGTTTCCGAGACCCGGGTGACCGCAGTGGACAGGTCACGAAGCGGGGCCATCAGCTTGCGTCCGGAATAGAACCCCAATGCGGGGGCCAGGACCACGAAGAGCAAACCGATTGCGGTCACCATGCCGCCGATCTGGCGCAGGGTCACCACTGTGGGCCCCAACGGCCGGGCCAGCACCAGTGCATAGCGACCCGATTCGGTATTCAGCGGCACCGCGACCACCCGGTAGGGCTGGCCGTCGTTGCCCAGCATCGAACGGGTCGAGCTGCCCTGCTGGGTGCGGGCGATGGCGATTTCCTGGACGCCCGGGTTGATGCTGGCGCGCATCCCGGGCACCCGCCACACCCGTCCATCGGCGCGTACCAGCACCAGGCTGACGTTGGCGGACTGCAGCGCTGAGGCGTTCAGCCCACCCATGCCCTCGACGTCGGTGCTGATCGGCCCAGCCGCATAGCTGGCCACCTCGACAAGTTCCTGGTCGAGCTGGTTGTACATCGAATTGCGCGCGGTGAAATAGACCGACGTGCCGATGCTGATCACCGCAAGCGCTACCCCCAGCGTCATCGTGCGGGCCAGCCGGGCCTGTAACCCGGAACTGCGTTCACGCCAGCCGCGTACCCGCTCGCGCAGACCAATCACGTGGCGGTTTCACGCAGGACGTAGCCAATACCGTGCACGGTGTGGATCAACCGCGGCTCGCCCCCCTGCTCGGTCTTGCGGCGCAGGTAGCCGATGTAGACGTCAAGCGAGTTCTGGGTGGTCGGGAAATCGAAGCCCCACACCTCGTTGAGCAGCCAGCGGCGCTCCAGGACGTGCCGTGGGTGTTCCATGAATGTCTGCAGCAGTGCGAACTCGGTGCGGGTCAGGCTGATGCGACGGCCGCGCCGCATCACCTCACGAGTCGAGGTGTCCATCGTCAGGTCTTCGAATACCAGGGTCTCGCTCGGGGTGTCCTGGTCGCTGCGCGAGCGGCGGGTCAACGCCCTGATCCGCGCGGTCAGTTCCTCCAGCGAGAACGGTTTGACCATGTAGTCATCGGCCCCGGCGTCCAGCCCATCGACGCGGTCGCCGACCGCGTCACGCGCGGTCAAGATCAGGATGGGCACGTCGTTGCCGCTGTCCCGCAGCATGCGGGTGGTCTCCAGGCCGTCCAGGCGCGGCATCATGACGTCCATCACCACGGCATCGGGTCGCATGGACGACAGCTTGGCCAGTGCCTCCAGCCCATCCTCGGCGGTGGTCACCTCGTAGCCGCTGCCATATTGCAGCGAGCGGGCCAGCGAATCGCGGACCCCCTGATCGTCGTCAACCACAAGGATGTGCATACCCCTACATTGCCATATCCAGCCCAGTGCTACCTGGTGGCCTGGGTCGCAGCGGGTCAGGGAGCCGGCTCGAACCGAACCCCGAAACTTGAGCCCTCGCCGGTCACCCATCCGACCCGTCCAGAACCCAGCACCCGGGTGCGTCCTGACGAGGCATCGATCACCAGTGCGGTGTCCTCATCGATGGCGACCACGGTGCGCATCGGGCCCATGTGCAGGGCGACCATCGCGCGGCGCAACAGGTACTGCACATCGGCATGGGTTTCGATGCTCGGCCCGATCAGCCCCAGGCCCTCCCGGATGTCGAGTTCGGTGCTGCCCTCACCAGAGATCTCGGGCGCCACGCGCCGCCCGGCGTACTGCCAGCCGCCGACGATGGCGTGCCTGCCGACGATCATCGCCCCGGCTGACCAGCCCAGATAGGGCACGCCGCGGCGGACCAGCTTCGCTATCGTCTCGCGCCAGCCGGTCAACGCCTCCAGGTAGCCCGGCGTCCAGCCGCCGGCCACCACCAGCCCGGCCAGTTGCTCGGGCTCGGTGGGCCACTCGATGGGCCCCTCGTCCTCATCGGTCAACCAGATCGGCTCGATCAGGGCCTCGGGGAAACGTTCGGTAATGGGGTCGGCGTAGGCATCCAGGAACCCGGCAGCCTCGTCGCGCGAACCAAGCAGGGCGATCGCGATGCGGTTGCCATGGTTGCGGGCTGCGGCCACGAATTCATCGACCACCGGGGCTGTGGCCTGCGATGGACTGCCACCAATCAGGAACAGCGTCATGGCACCAGCCTATCCGTCGCCCCCGACGAAGGGGTTGCCCCGCCGACTTGCCCGCCCCGACGCCCAGTGGCGGGTGCCAGTTGATGGGTGGTTATTGCAGTTCGCGGACGGCCTGGATGATGCCGGGCATGGCGGCCTCGATATCGGCCAGGGTGTCGTCGAAGCCGGAGGCCGGGCCGTACCACGGGTCCTCGATGCCGCTGCCGGGGACTGCGTCCGGATCGAAGTCGGTGACCAGGTGCAGGTTCTCGGCATCCGGTGCGATGCGGCGCATCCGGGAAACGTGCAGTGGTTCGAAGCCCAGCACCATGTCGGCGGCCTCGATGTCGGCGGCAGTGATCTGCTGTGCCCGGTGCGGGCCCACCTCATAGCCGTGGGCGCGCAGAATCCGGGCAGCCCGCGAATCGATGCGATTGCCGGATTCCTCGGCACTCACCCCGGACGAGCCGACCTCGACATCCAGGCCGGCCCGCTCAAACCAGTCACGGGCGACCTGCTCGCCCATCGGCGAGCGGCAGATGTTTCCCCAACACACAAACAGGATCCGCTTCGTCATGGCCCGAGCGTACTTGGTGGCCACCGAGCAGGACTTCCGGTGCGGACGCGCCCCCGGACCCGGTGGTCAAGGTTCTAGGCTTTGCCCATGCCAGACCTGCGCGGACGCCATTTCCTCAAAGAACTCGACTTCACACCGGCCGAGTGGCTGCACCTTCTCGAGTTCGCCACCGAACTCAAGGCGGCCAAGCGCGGCCGCCGAGAAGAACGTCGGCTGTCCGGCCGCAATATCGCGCTCATCTTCGAGAAGACCTCGACGCGCACCCGTTGCGCCTTCGAGGTGGCCGCCCACGACCAGGGTGCCGCCACCACCTACCTCGACCCGTCCGGCTCGCAGTTGGGTCACAAGGAATCCATTGCCGACACCGCACGGGTGCTGGGCCGGATGTACGACGCCATCGAGTACCGCGGATTCGGACAAGAGCGGGTGGAAGAACTGGCTGCCCACGCCGGCGTCCCGGTCTACAACGGTCTGACCGACCAGTGGCACCCCACCCAGATGCTGGCCGACCACCTCACCATGCTCGAGCAGACCGGGCGCCCACTCGACCAGATCTCGATCGCCTACCTGGGTGATGCACGGTTCAACGTGGGCAACTCGGTGCTGGTTTCGTGCGCGCTGATGGGCATGGACGTGCGGGTGGTGGCGCCTGCCGAGTTCCAGCCGAGCCAGCAGGTGCAGCAGGAGGCTCGACGGCTGGCGGACGCCTCGGGTGCCGGCGTCATGGTCACCGACGACGTGTCCGCGGGCGTGCATGAGGCCGACTTCATCTACACCGATGTGTGGGTGTCGATGGGTGAGCCGAAGGATGTCTGGCTCAGCCGGGTCGAGGCGCTGCGTCCCTACCAGGTCAATAGCGATCTGCTGGCGCGTACGGGCAACCCGCAGACCCGGGTGCTGCACTGCCTGCCGGCCTTCCACGACCTGGGCACCGAGGTCGGGCGGCAGTTGCATGAGGCGACCGGCATGGACGCCCTCGAGGTGACCGACGACGTCTTCGAGGCCAACGCCGAGG
>JBMNPP010000094.1:0-10330 GCA_050943675.1 Brooklawnia sp. | reverse complement strand
CTGAGTTCCAGCTGCCGGTTGTCACGGACGGTCAGCAGCCCGTCCCGTTCCAGACGGCCGACGGTCTGGCTCACGGTGGGGCCGGACTGGTGCAGCCGCTCGACGATGCGGGCGCGCAGCGGCTCAATATCCTCCTCGTACAACTCAAGGATCGTGCGCAGATACATCTCTGTAGTGTCGATCAGCTCGCTCATTGCCGGCCTCCCATGCCCGGAAGCCTAACCGACGCTCACCACCGACTCAGCCAGTTCGCCCTACGATGACTGAATGGTTACGCCGTTCGAGGTTGCGCACCGGGTGAGTGTGGCCCCGGACCGGTTGGCTGGGTGGGTGGAACGCTTCGAGGCCCGCCATGGCCAACTGAGCACCCAGGTCACTGCGAACGCCATCCTGCTACAGGCCACCAATGGCGCGCAGGCCCGGCTGGTCAACCAGTGGGAGCCGATACCAGTCGGCCTGGACCTGGCCGCTGCCCTGCAACACCTGATGCGGCCACGCTGCTTCGGGCTGATCCTGGTGCGCAAGGGTGCCAGCGCGGTGGCGATGGCCGAAGGTGACGAACTGGTCGCCCACCGGGTCTCACGGCACTACGTGCAGGGACGCGCCAAGGCGGGTGGCTGGTCGCAACAGCGTTACGCCCGGCGGCGGGCCAACCAGGCCCGCAGCGCCTACCAGCGGGCCGCCGATGACGCCTTCGATGTGCTGGTGCCCCTGTTGCCCCGGATGTCGGCGCTGGTCACCGGTGGTGACCGGGTCGGCGTGGTCGAGGTGCTGACCGATGCCAGGCTGGCCGGCCTGGCCAGACTCCCCCAGCGTCACCCGGTTCTCGCGGTGCCAGAGGCCCGCCTGACGGTGGCAGCAGATGCCGCTCGGCAGGCGCGCACCATCCCGATTGAACTGGACGCCCGGGCTAGATCCGGCGGGGCCGCCGATAGGCCAGCGCCCCGGCAGCCACCGACACCATGAGGGCGATCGCCATGGCCGTGAGCGTCTTGCCCGAGGTGAATCCCGAGGCGGTACCCAAGGGGTCCCGCGGCGGTTGCGTGGTCGGTGCCGGGGACGGCAGCGGCGTCGGGCTGGGCGCTGGTGGTGCGGTTGCGGTGGCCGCCCGGCCGGGTGCCACCGATGGGGCCGGGTCCAGTTCGTCCATCGTCTCCGGCACTTCGACACCGAGCAGGCGCTCATCACCGATGCTGCCGACCACCAGGCCGTCACTATCCAGCGATTCGGTGAGCGACTCCCCCTCTGGTTGGGCCGGGGCCTGGGCCTGCGCACTGACAAAATACGAGCTCATGTCGTAGGTGAGCACCCCGGTGTAAGTGCGCAGGGCTGCGGTGGTGGGGCCGATGAAGGTACCGTCGGTCACCCACGCCGGTGCGTCGGCGACCCGCTGCAGCGCGTACTCGCCGGGTCCGGCGGGGGCGGCCAGGAAGTACAACCCGGCATCCGCCTCCCGGGTGATGATCCAGATATTGCCGCGCGGCGAGACCATCATCGTGGCGGCATCGTGGGGGCCATCAGGGTAGGTCAGCGTCCACTGGGTGTAGCCGGCTGGTTGCTCCAGGAACAGCGTATCCAGCCGGTAGACGACGATGCTCTCGCGCTCTTCCTCCGGGTCACCGATATCGCCGATATAGAGCTGCCCGGCAAAGATCGCCAGCGCCTGCACGTCCACAAGTTCGGCATCGAAGGGCACCTGCCCGGCGTAGCTGCCGTCGCCATAAAGCCCCTGCACCACCCCCGCGCCGTCGTCGGCCGGGTTGGCCAACCAGTAGATGCCGTTGTCGAAGTCTGCTGCGATGCCACTGGAGTTGGTCAGCTCGGCGTCCTGGATCGTGATGACCTCGCCCGGCGCCGCCATGGCCGGTGCAGCAAGAGTCAGAGCCAGGAAGGTCGCACCAGCGCACGCCCAACCGCGACGCGCTCTTGACATCCAGACCCTCCCCGAAGCAGTAACTTGTTGGGCAGTCTACTCAGGCGGTACGACGCTAATGTCGGGGCATGTCACGGTTGACGATTTTTGCTCTCGGGATCACCGAATTACGGGACATGTTTCGCGCCATCCCCGAACTCGCCGATCGGCTGCGCGCGATCGCTGCCGACCAGTTCCCGGCCCCGTCAGCGAGCCATCGCAGGGGTTCGCTCCTGGGCCGGATCGGACCGGTGATGAAGCGTCCGATCGATCCCCACCAGGCCCCCGCACGGCCGACTCCCGGCGATGTCGAAGCGCTGCTGGCGGGTCGCGCCATCGAACCTGAACGGCTCACCCATGCCTGGCAGATCCTGTTGGCCTGGCTGGATGCCACCAGTTGGGACCGGCTGGATTTCGACCTGGCACCCCAGCAGATGTCTGACCTGGAATTCGATCTGGCGCGCGCTGGCCTGCCCAGCCAGTTCGCGCTGGAAAACCTGATGCTCGGCAACCCGCAACTACCCCTGCAGCCGCTACCCGGCCAGCGGTTCGGGTACTCCAAACATGCCCATGCCGAAGCCACCCGGCACGCGCTCAGCATGGTCATGGGTGACCTGGGTGAGACGGCACTGGCCGTGGCCGGGCCGCTACTGGAATTCCTCAACCAGTACCCGCACTGGGCCGAGAAAGCAGCCGAGGCCGGGCGCCCAGCGCCCGACCTCGTGGTTGTCTGGATGCCGCCTGCCTAGGCGATCCAGCCGCCGATCAACCCCTGCATGAAGTAGATCAGGAACAGGAATGCCACCACGTACATCAACGGGTGGACCTTGGCGGCCTTGCCGTTGAAGATCTTCATCAACACGTAGAAGATGAAGCCGCCGCCGATGCCGGCAGTGATCGAGTACGCGAACGGCATCAGCACGATGGTGATGAACGCCGGCAGCGCGCCCTCGAAGTTGGTCCAGTTGATCTCTGCGATCTGGGTCATCATCAGGAAACCGACCACGATGAGCACCGGGGCGACCGCCTCGGAGGGCACCATGTTGACCACCGGGGTGATGAACATCGCGACCAGGAATGCTGCACCGGTGACCACCGAGGCCAGCCCGGTGCGGGCACCCTCGGCCACGCCTGCAGTCGATTCGATGAAGCTGGTGTTGCTGGAAACCGAGGCTGCACCACCGGCCAGGGCACCGATCGAGTCGACCAGCAGGATCTCGCGCAGGTGCGGCGGCTCGCCCTTGGCGTCCAGCAGCCGGCCCTCGGCGCCGATGGCCACCACAGTGCCCATGGTGTCGAAGAAGTCTGCCAGCAGCAGGCTGAACACCAGCATGGACGCAGTCAGCACACTGGCCATCGTCAGGTTGCCGTCGGGGGCGAAGCCACCCAGGATATCCACGCGGCCCAACAGCGACAGGTCGGGTGCAGCAAAATCAGCAAGGCTCGGGAAGGACGGCACATTCAGCGCCCAACCGGTCGGGTTGCCCTCCTGGCTCTGCGAGCCGATCCTGAACACGCTCTCTACGATCACGGCCAGCACAGTGCCCGCAACAATCGCGTACAGCATGGCGCCGCGCACCTTCCGCAATTGCAGCAACGCCAGCAGGACCAGAGTCACCACGAACACCAGGATCGGCCACCCCTGCAGCGAACCGTTTACGCCCAACTGCACCAGCGGGCTACCCGGACGCACGATTCCGGCATCTGCCAGGCCAACCAGGGTGATGAACAGGCCGATACCGACGCTGATGGCCACACGCAACGGCAGTGGCACTGCGCGGAAGACTGCTTCACGGAAGCCAGTGAGCACCAGCAACGTGATCACGATGCCCTCGCAAACCACCAGACCCATGGCCTGCGGCCAGGTCATCTGGGGGGCGATCACGTAGGCGAGCATGGCGTTGAGGCCCAGGCCACTGGCGATACCGATCGGGAAGCGGCCCACCACACCCATCAGGATGGTCATCAGGCCTGCGATCAGTGCGGTCGCCGCGGCCACCATCGCAATGGATTCACCAACGGCAGCCCCGTCGACGATCCCCTGAGCCGCATCGGTGAACTTCGGGGCACCCGAGATCAGGTTTCCGTCGCGGTCGGCTGCAGTCCCGATGATCAGCGGGTTGAGCGCCAGGATGTAGGCCATCGTGAAGAATGTGACAATACCGCCGCGTACCTCACGGGACCTATTGGATCCGCGGGCGGTGATCTCAAACCAGCGATCGATCGCTGTCAGCTGGGCGCCTTGCGCAACCTGCGGCGCCCCGTTCGGGGATTTTGGTTCCATGACGAGTCATCGTAGGGGGTTGCGCACGGTGGCCTAGCATGGGCCCATGGACGAGGAGCCGATTGCCCCGACCGGTCGGCGCAGTGTAGAAGAGATGCTGCGCCAGGCACCGGTGCCCCCCATGCACGATGATGGGGTGCGTCCATTCCTCATCGGTACGGCCGCATTCGTGGCGGCCACCCTGGTCATCTGGCTCGCGGACGGTGCCTGGATCATCCAGGATTGGTGGCTCGACGTCGCCGTAACCGGCATCGGGATCGGAGTGTTCGGCAGCCTGTACTGCATCTGGCGTCGCCGCAAGCGGGCCCAGGACGCCGAGCAGGGCATCCCACCTCCAACTGCCTGATCAGCTAGTCAAACAGGGATTGGTCGATTCCGATGGTGTCGAGCACCGGCTCGGGAAGACGTACCCCACGCTCATCAGCGACGACATTGGAATGCCCACCACAACCGTGGTCGGTTGACACCACCTGTCCGTCATAGGGCGAGTACTCGTTCGCGCAGGCCCCGAAGATCGTGCCCAATGAGCCACCCAGCCTGACGAAATAACCGCAACTCACGCACGGGGCGGGTGCCTGCCGCGCTGCCGGGCTGTTCGGGCCGGAGTCGGAGGACAGCCAACGCTCGGCTGCACGCTCACGTCCAATAGGTGAGAGGACCCGTTCGCGGCCCAGCCCCAACTCGGCGACAACCGCACGGGTCTGCGCCCACTCGACCGGGTCATCCTCGGCGGTGTGCTCACCACCGGTGTACCCCGGCTCAAGCCGCGGATCATTGTCGGGGGTGGGCAGCAGTGTGCCCGGCGCCACGTCACCGGCCTGCAAGCGGTCAGACCACGGCACCCAACTGGGCGCCAGCAGCGACTCATCGCCGGGCAGCAGGACGACCTCGTTCACGGTGGCGGTCCGGGCACGTGAGGCGCGCGCCATCGTGACTGCCCAGTGCCAGCCGGTGTAGCCGGGGTGCGGGCAACCGAAGTAGTGGGTGGCCAGCCGGGTGCCCTTCTCGGCACGACTGCCGAGGAAGTCACCCACCCCGAAGTCACCAGCCGCCTCGGCGGCTGCTTCGCGGGCCAGATCGACCGATTCAGCGATTATCCTGTCTACACTCACAATTCCAGCTCATCTGCTACGCCGCGCAACATGGTGGCCACCTTGGAGGCCTGCTGCGCGTTCGGGTGGCGTCCACGCCGGTAACCATTGCCCAACTGGTCGAGCACCTTGATCAGGTCCTCAAAGACCACGGCCAGTTCTTCCGGCTTCTTGCGCATCGCCTTCGATAGTGACGGTGGGCGCTCGATCAACTCAACCGAGAGCGCCTGCTCACCGCGGCGTCCCTCGACCACCCCGAACTCAACGCGCTGCCCGGGACGGAGTGTGGTGACACCTTGGGGCAGAGCGTCAGCACGCACATAGACGTCGCCGCCCTCATCCTTGGCGATGAAACCAAAGCCTTTTGCTGCGTCATAAAAACGCACCTTGCCGCTGGGCACTGCAGTAACCTCACTCGTCTAGATTTCCAGGCCCGGAACCTCCGTCACCCAAAGCGTATCGGTGCTGACAAGCGGCCACCACATCCGGGTCAGGCAATGGGCACGCGGCCTACACTGGACGCCATGAAGCAGCCGTTTGGTTTCGCAAGCCCGGTGGCCCCGCCACTGTCAGTGGCTGCCGAGCCGTCCCGGCTGCCATCCAACGACGTGCCACCCCCCGTGGATTACGCGGCACCTGACCGACCGGCGCCCGCGCTGGCCGAGATCGCCCCGGCCCCGCCCCAGCACCGCGACCCGCGTGCACCATTCGTCGAGGCGGCACCTCAATACCGGGCCGATAGCGATTGGCAGCCACACCAGCCTTTGCCGACCAGCGACACCACCACCGCTCTGGCCACCGAGCCGGCGCAGGTCGATCCGGCAACCCTGCCCCCACCCACTGGCGCCCCGGCAGGCGCTCAACCCACCACCCACCCGATGTTCGGCGCCAACCCCTATGCCACCGGCCCATATTCGGCACCCACACCGTATGGCCCTCCACCCAACGCTGCCCCCAAGGCACCGCCCAATTTCCAGCAGCTACTCAGTGCAGCCAACCCATGGGTACTCGGACTGCTGGGCGCAGGGGTGCTCTGGCCCGACGTGGCCGCGCTGACGTTGGCTGCGGCCGGGGTGACTGCCCTGGTCCGCAAGAGCCCCGGCAGTGGGCTGCTGATCGCGGCTGTGGCGTTGTGCGCGGCCATCACCCTGGCCTGGTTGCAGGGCTACTTCGGTCCGAGCCAATGGCAGTCGTCGGCCCAGCTGTTGAGCTTCGTCTGCCTGGTTGGCGTGCCGCTGGTCACCTACCAGCACCTGCGACGGTGAACCCGGCGACAACCCTGGCCGCCGGACTGCGGGCCGGTGGGGCAGTTGCCGTGGCTGCATTGTTGCGGGCCCGGCCCGACCTGACGCACCCGGCACCGGCTGACCTGATTGATCTTGCTGCCCGTGCGATGTCGACGCAATCAACCGCCCGTGCGATGGGCCGGCTGCACACTGCCGAACTGCGGTTGCTCAGTGGCCTGGCTGCCGGTGTCCCCGAAGACCTGCTCACCGAACCCGACCCCGCGCAGTCCGCGGAGGGGTACGCGAAGTTGTCGGAGATGGCACTTATTGTGGGTGAGCCGCCCACCCCCACCCCGGCAGTGCGGAAGATCCTCGGCCCCCACCCGGCGGGTCTGGCGGCGGCCAGCGATCAGCCGATGGACCGCGAGCAGATCGAGGTGGTGCTGACCCAATTGGGTCCGGCCGAGTTGAAGATGCTGGAGGTGCTGGCCTGGTCGGGGACGCCGCACGCCGCCGTCGAGAACGCCCGCCGCGCCGTCGACCTGACCAGCACCCGGCTGACCCCCGTTGACCGGCTGCTGGGCCTGGTGCTGCGGCCGGTCAGTGACGCAGTGGCCGAGCTTCCGCGTGAGATCGCGCTGCACGTGCGCGGTGGCCGGCTCTACGACCCCGAAGCCGACCGGCCGCCGCTACCCGAACTGGTTGCCGATGCCGGCCAGGCCGTCGACGAGCCGACGATTTCGGCGCTCACCGCCTGGCTGCTGGGTGAGATGACCGGCTCGGATGCACGGGCAGTGCTTGAGCAGGCGGCTGACCAGGACCATTGGGTGCGGCTGGCGCATGCCCGCGAGGACGGGACGGTGTTGGTCGATGTGGTGCGGGTGTTGTTGATAGCGCACGGCTCGGCCTACCTGGTCAGGCGTGCCGGGCCGCGCCTGAACGTGCCGCTCAACCGGGTGGTGGCCGCCAGGTTGAGCGAGCCGGTGGTCATCAATGACCTGCCGGTTGATGCCCCAGGTCGACGGGCACCGTCGACTCCTCCACGGCGCCGAAGTTGATCGCCGGTTGCTCATCAGTGAGGTCAAGCAACCGGGCCAGGTCAGCCGGCCAGACCGGTAGCCTGGCCAGTTCAGCTGCGCTGCACCAACGGAACTCACCCAGGGTGGCGTGCTCCTTGGCGGTGAAGCCAACCCGATCAGGATCGAACTGTGCCGGCAGGTCGATGGCGTAGAAATCCTCGTTCTGGATCAGGACGCGATCTGAATAGCCGTGGCTGACCACCCGCCGGGCGATCGGACCGATGAGGTCCTCGGCGTCGACGGCCAGCCCGGTTTCTTCGGCCAGTTCGCGCGCAGCGGCCTGCCGGCTCGTCTCACCAGGGTCGACGCCGCCACCCGGGGTGACCCACCAGTTGCTGCCGGGCACGCCCGGATCGGTGTCGGCGATCAGCAGCACGCGCCCCTGGGCGCGCACCACTATCCGGGCCCCGCGGCGTCGCTTCACCGGCCGCTCGGGCGGCGGCACGGCAACGATGGGTGGGTGCTCGGCTCTGGTCATGGCTGCCACCCTAGGGTTCAATGCCGGGATCCGGGAATCGAATCGAGCAGGATCCGCCAGCTCCGCACCAGCGAGGCATCAACCTCGGCCGCGAAACCGCCACCGGGCCGCACCTGCGGTCCGAGCTGGAAGGCCTGCACCCCGGCCCGGCTGAGCCAGGCCACATGCTCGGGCACCAATCCGCCACCGGCCATGATCAGTGCGGCTGCCTCCGGGTCGGCACTGGCGCGGGTGATCAGGTCCTCCAGCCCGTCGGCCAGACCCCGGCTCGACCCGGCAGTGAGCACGTGGTCCAGGCCACGCAGTGGCTTCAGGGACGCCCACGCCTCATCGACGTCCAGGCAACGGTCGATGGCGTGGTCGAAGGTCCACGGCCAGGCAGCCTCAGCTGTCAGTTCGGTCACGACCTCGATATCAACCTGCGAATAGCCATTCAGGAAGCCGAGGACCAGTCCCTCGGCCCCCTCGGCCAAGTAGCTGGCGATCAGGCCGTGCAGGCGGGTCACTTCACCACCATCGGTGCGGTAGCCCTCGCGCAACCGCAGCAGGGGCCTGATCGGGATCGTGCAGGAACCCCGAACGCGGGCGAATGCTGCCGGTTCGGGTGCAGTGCCCTGACCGGTGAGGCCGCCGACCACCATCAACCGATCAGCGCCACCTTCTTCGGCGCGCCGTGCGTCCTGCTCGGTAAGGACGACCACTTCGAGCAGCCCTGACATGACACCATGTTGCCCGCTCAGCCCCTGAAAGCGGTGATGGCCCGCCGCAAACTTCCGCGACGCATGTCGTTGCGGAAGTCGAAGTGCTCAGCTGTACTGCTCGACCAGGGGGACGACGTCCGCGATGGACTCGTACACCCTGCTCGGACGGAACGGGAACCGTCCGATCTCTTCGCGCTTGGTGATACCGGTGAGCACCAGGATCGTGCGCATGCCTGCCTCCAGGCCCGAGATCACGTCGGTGTCCATCCGGTCGCCCACCATGACGGTGTGCTCGGAATGGGCACCGATGCGGTTGAGTGCGGCGCGCATCATGTACGGGTTCGGCTTGCCGCAGTAGTACGGCTTGACCCCGGTCGCCTTGGTAATCATCGCAGCCACAGCACCGGTGGCCGGGACGATGCCCTCAGGCGTGGGGCCGGTCGGATCAGGGTTGGTGGCGATGAAACGCGCGCCACCGATGATCAGGTTGATCGCCCTGGTGATGGCCGGCAGCGACCAGGACAGGGTCTCACCCAGCACCACGTACTCGGCGTCCTTGTCGGACAGGATCATGCCCGACTCGTGCAGGGCTGTGGTCAGGCCAACCTCACCGATGGCGTAGACCGTGGCGCCGGGCGCCTGGTCCTCCATGAAGGCTGCGGTAGATAGGGCGGAAGTCCAGATATTCTCTTCAGCCAACTCGATCCCGCCGCGGGCCAGGCGTGCGCTCAGGTCGCGTGGGGTGTAGATCGAGTTGTTGGTGAGCACCAAGAAACCACGCTCGGTGCGCTTGAGTTCCTGCAGGAACTCCGCAGCCCCCGGAAGGGCCACATCATCGTGGACGAGCACACCATCCATGTCGGTGAGCCAGCTGTTAACCACGTTCTCGTTCAACGGTTTCTCCTGTTTTGACTTTTACCGCATCCAGTATCGCAGCCCACCTGTGGCCGAGGCGCAATCAGCACTGCAACAAAGGTGGCATCCGGTTGCCACTTCTTGGCACAAAGAGAGGGGGCGGCCCCCATTCAGGACCGCCCCCTCAGACTTGCGACTGATCAATCGATCAGTACATGCCATCCATTTCGCCACCGCCCGGCATGGCCGGGGCCTTCTCGGGCTTGTTGGCAATGACGGCCTCGGTAGTCAGGAACAGACCAGCGATCGAGGCAGCATTGGCCAGCGCCGAACGGGTGACCTTGGTCGGGTCGAGGATGCCGGCCTTCAGCATGTCGACATAGTCGCCCGACAGCACGTCCAGTCCCTCGCCTGCCGGCAGGGCCTTGACCCGCTCGGCCACCACGCCGCTCTCGTAGCCGGCGTTTATGGCGATCTGCTTCAGCGGTGCCTCGGCAGCACTGATGACGATCTGCGCGCCGACCATCTCGTCGTCGCTGAGACCCTCCAGGCTGGCCGACTTGGCGGCCTGGATCAGTGCGACGCCGCCACCGGGCAGCACGCCCTCTTCGACGGCGGCCTTGGCGTTGCGCACGGCGTCCTCGATGCGGTGCTTGCGCTCCTTCATCTCGACCTCCGTGGCTGCGCCGACCTTGATGACGGCC
>JBMNPP010000093.1:0-10432 GCA_050943675.1 Brooklawnia sp. | reverse complement strand
CTGGCGCGGGAGACCGCAGCCAGCCCCGTCCGGCAGTCACCACCCCGGGCTGAGTCGGGCGACCAATAAGTCATCGCGCAACGGAGCGAAAGTCAAATGCTCAAATCCTTGAAGAGACTCGGCCCAGTCTTCGCGGGACCGACGCTGATCGCCTTCGCCATCGCCTTCGCGGTGCCGTTCGTGATCGGCCTGTACCTGTCGTTCAGCACGTTCACCACAGTCACCGATGCCCAGTTCATCGGCCTGGACAACTACATCACTGCCTTCACACCTCGCGAGCGGTTGTGGACTGCGCTCGGTTTCACCGGGCTGGTCACCGGTGTCGCGGTCGTGAGCGTCAACGTCCTCGCCTTCTGGATCGCCTACCTGCTGACCCGCAGGCTGCGTGGCACCAACTTCTTCCGCACTGTCTTCTTCATGCCGAACCTGATCGGCGGCATCGTGCTGGGTTACACCTGGCAGACCATCATCAACGCGGTGCTGGTGCAGTACAACACCACGCTGCTGTCGAACTCGAAGTACGGCTTCATCGGTCTGATCCTGCTGATCAACTGGCAAATGATCGGCTACATGATGATCATCTACATCGCCGGCCTGCAGAACGTGCCGGCCGAACTGCTGGAGGCAGCCGAGATCGACGGCGCCAGCAAGTGGCAGACATTGCGCAATGTCACCATCCCGATGGTGATGCCGTCGATCACCATCTGCCTGTTCCTTACCCTGAGCAGCACCTTCAAGCTCTACGACGCCAACCTGGCGCTCACCGCCGGTGGCCCCATGAAGCAAACCGAGATGGTCGCGCTCAACATCGTCAACACGTTCTACGGCCGCAATGGTTATGAGGGTGTCGGCCAGGCCAAGGCCATGGTCTTCTTCGCGATCGTCTCGCTGATCGCGCTCATCCAGTTGCGCGCCACCCGCCGGCAGGAGGTCGAGCATTGAGCACCACGACTGTCGCCCCCCGCAGCGACCTGGCCGACCAGGCAGTGGCCGATGCGCAACGCCGGCACCTGCGTTCACAACGCATGACGCCCGGCAAGATCATCACCTACGTGGTGCTCGCGCTGCTCACGGCCATCTTCATCGGGCCGTTGCTGTTCATCCTGATGAACTCGTTCAAGGGCCGCTTCTTCATCTCGAACAGCCCGTTCGCCCTGCCGTTGGGTGATTTCTGGGTGGGCCTGACCAACTACACCAGCGGCCTGGCAGCCACCAACTTCTTCGACGCGATGGGTTGGTCGTTCTTCATCACGATCACCTCGGTGGCCACCATCGTCTTCTTCACCGCGATGACGGCCTACTACATCACCCGCATCAAGACCTGGTGGACCAATGCGCTTTACATGATGTTCGTCTTCTCGATGGTCGTGCCGTTCCAGGCGGTCATGTTCCCGACCGTCAAGATCGCCGACATGCTCGGCCTGGCCAATCCGCTGGGCATGGTGGTGCTCTACCTGGGCTTCGGGGCCGGGCTGTCAGTGTTCATCTTCTCGGGTTTCGTCAAGTCGATCCCGCTGGAGATCGAGGAGGCGGCCACCATCGATGGCTGTGGGCCGCTGCGCAACTACTTCTACGTGGTGATGCCGATGCTCAAGCCGGTGGCCATCACCGTGGCGATCCTGAACGCCATGTGGGTATGGAACGACTACCTGCTGCCCTACCTGGTCATCGGTCTTGCGACCCCGTACAAGACGATCCCGGTCGCGATCCAGATGCTGGTGGGCTCCTACGGCAACTCCGACATGGGGGCCATGATGGCGATGCTGGTGCTGGCGATCATCCCGATCGTGGTGTTCTACCTGTTCAGCCAGAAATACATCATTGAGGGCGTGGTCGCCGGGGCTGTCAAGGGCTGACGTGTCTGCTCGACGTCGCGCCGGGGTGTTGCTGCCGGTCTTCTCGTTGCCCGGCCCATGGGGTATCGGCAGCTTTTCGCAGCACGCCCGGCGCTTCGTCGAGCACCTGGCCCGGGCCGGGCAGAGCATCTGGCAGATCCTGCCGTTGGGGCCGACCGGCTTCGCCGATTCCCCGTACCAGAGCTTCTCGACATTCGCCGGCAACCCTTACTTCATCGACCTGGCCGACCTGGTCGATCAGGGGCTGCTGGGCACCGCAGAACTGGATGAGCTGGACTGGGGGGACGACCCGACCCGGGTCGACTACGGCAAGCTCTTCCAGGCCCGCCCCGAGGTGCTGCGGCGCGCGCATGCCCGGGCGTCCGGCTACACCGCCGATGCCGGCTACCAGCGCTTCACGGCAGGCGCCGCCGGCTGGCTGGATGCCTACGCGCTGTTCATGACCATCAAGCAGACCCAGGGTGGGGCGCCGTGGACGCAGTGGCCCACCGATCTGGCGCAGCGGCAGCCGGACGCCCTGGACCGCATCGCTGACCAGTATGCAGACCAGCTCGACTACCACCGGTGGGTGCAGTGGGTCTTCGCCACCCAATGGGCCGACCTGCACCGCTTCGCGACCCGGGCGGGCGTGCAGATCCTGGGCGACACGCCGATCTACGTCGCAATGGATTCAGCCGATACCTGGGCAAATCCCGAGTTGTTCGAGCTGGACGAGCAGCTGGTGCCCAGCCAGGTGGCCGGCGTGCCCCCGGACGGGTTCTCTGCCGGTGGCCAGTTATGGGGTAACCCGCTCTATGACTGGGAAGTGCACCGAAGTTCCGGCTTCGCCTGGTGGATCGAGCGGTTGCGCTACCAACTGGAAGCTCTGGACATCCTGCGGATCGACCACTTCCGTGGCCTGGAGTCATACTGGGCGGTGCCCTATGGGGCCACCGATGCCAGTGGCGGCAACTGGCGGCCCGGCCCCGGCATTGACTTCTTCACCGCCATCGCCAACGCACTGGACGCCTTGCCGCTGGTGGCAGAAGACCTGGGTTACCTCACCGACGCGGTGCGTGAGCTGCGCGAGGCCGCCGGCCTGCCGGGGATGCAGATCATCCAGTTCGCCTTCGATTCCCGCGAGCGGGGCAACTACTGGCCACACAACTATGCGCGCGAGACCGTGGTCTACACCGGTACCCACGACAACCCGACCCTGCAGCAGTGGTTCGCCTCGCTGTCGGCGGCAGACCAACAACGTTCGCGGGAGTACCTGCACAACTGGTGGACCCCGCCCGAACTTTTGCACTGGGACTTCATCACCTTGGCCATGCGCACGGTCGGCGATACGGTGGTCGTGCCGATGGCCGACTACCTGGGTCTGGGCGCCGAGGGCCGCATCAATACCCCTTCGGTGGCCTGCGGCAACTGGCGCTGGCGGATGGGGGCTGAAGACTTCGACGACGCGCTCGTTGACCGCATCGCCCGGCTGACCACATTGGCAGAGCGGAGCAGGCAGTGACCGACAAGCCGAAACCTGCACCCAGGGTGACCATCAGGGATGTCGCCCGGGAGGCCCAGGTGGGTGTGGTCACCGTGTCAAGGGCCCTCAACGACCAGCCCGGGGTGTCGCAGGAGACCCGGGAACGGATCAAGGCCCACGCTGCCCGGCTCGGCTACCGCGCCAACCGGCACGCCCGATTCCTGAAACTTGCCAGCAGCCGCACCATCGCCCTGATGATGAAGGGCATAGACAACCCGTTCTTCCAGCAGATGCTCGACACAATGGAGACTGCGGTCCGCGACCACGACCACTGGCTGAGTGTGGTCAAGGTACCGCACTATGCCGACGAGGTTGATGAGGCCATCAAACTGGTGCACGAGGACGCCGTGGGCGGGCTGATCTTCCTGGGCGGCAACTTCACCCACGAGGCCGGCGCGCTGGCCCGCATCGGGGTGCCCTACGTGCTGTCGACGATCGGCGCTCCCCTGGATGCCGACGAATCGTGCTCGTCGGTTTCGGTCGACGACTTCGCCGAGGCCCACCGGGCAGTGTCATACCTGGCTGGGCTGGGCCACCGCCAGATCGCCCTGCTGGGCGTGGGTTCCGATGACGAGTCGGTCGGCCTGCTGCGCTCGCGTGGCTACCGGGCGGCGCTGGCGGAGGCTGGCATCGAGCCGAACGAAGCCCTGGTCAGGGCGATCGAACTCAACGGTAACTCGCCGTACAGCTTTGACTACGGTTACCAACAGGCAACCGAACTGCTGGCCGAGCAGCCCGAGGTCACGGCAATCTTCGCTGTCGCCGACGTGATGGCGATCGGTGCCCTGAAGGCCGCCCACGACTGGGGCCTGCAGGTGCCGCAGGACCTGTCCATCGTCGGCTTCGATGGCATCCCGGTGGGCCGCTTCGTGCACCCGACGCTGACCACCCTGGTGCAACCCGCCGAACAGATCGCCCAGCTGACCTGCCAAATGCTGTTCGAGCAGATGGCTGGCCGTCCACCCCGCCGGGTGCTGTTGGGTGGCGAACTGCGCACCGGTGGCAGTACTGCCCCGCCGCGGAGCGGGCCGCTGCCGGCCCGACGGTCATGAGCTGGCTGTCCACCGATTCGCGGTTCTACCGCGCGCTCGGCCTGGCCACCGACCTGGTGCTGCTGAACCTGCTGCTGGTGCTGGTCAGCCTGCCGGTGGTCACTGCCGGGGCCGGGCTGGTCGGCTGCCTGGTGGTTTGCCTCGGCATGGTGACCGGTGACGGCGTCCGCCCGAGGCGCACCTTCTTCACTGCCTTCGCGCACGGCCTGGTGCCGGCCACCGTGGCCTGGCTCGGCACCCTCGCGCTGGCGGGCCTGATGGTCTGGGAATGGTTGGTCGCCGGGCAGCTGATTTCGGCGGCTGCCACGCTGGCGATCCGGGCCGTGCTGCTGCTGGCAGCCCTGCTGCTGGGCATGGTCAGCACCTGGTTCTGGCCATTGCTGGCCCGCCGCGCGACTGCCGGGAACCCCGTCCGGTTGGCCGAACTGGCCCCGCTGCTGCGCACTGCGCTGCTGGCCAGCATCAAGTACCTGCCGCGCTCGCTGCTGGGAATGCTGATCGTGGTGATTCCACCGCTGGCCGGTCTGGTCTCGGTGCAGGTCGGGGTGCGTTTGTTGTTGTGGTTCGTGCTGATCGGCTGGGCGCTGGCCAGTTACCTGGTCGTGCTGGTGCTGCGTCACCCACTCGGTATCGAGGTGGCCCCTGACGAGCAGTGACTGCTGGGTGATGGGATGCCCAGTACTCAATGCTGGGCGGTAGTCTGATATCCCGTAACCGAGTCTTAGTCAGAGCAAGGGAGCCCACAACCATGTCCAAGCCGATCCTCGTCCTGAATTGCGGGTCAAGCTCGATCAAGTACCAGATGATCGATGCCGACAACGAGGAGCTGCTGGCCAAAGGGCTTGTGCAGCGGATCGGTACCGGGACGGTCGGAATCGTGGACCACAAGGTGCTGGTCGGCAATATCGGCGAATACCACTCCGACCAGGAACTGCCCGACCACACCAGCGCGTTGAAGGTGGTCTTCGGCCTGTTCAACGAACACGGCCCCGACCTGGACGCCACCGCTGCGGTGGCGCACCGCACGGTGCACGGCGGCGATGAATTCGCTGCCCCCACCCTGGTCACTGACCAGGTCGTCAAGACACTGCGTGAGCTCTCTCCGCTGGCCCCACTGCACAACCCGCCGGCCATCGCCGGTATCAACGCCGCCCGCAAACTGCTGCCGGACGTGCCGCATGTGGCGATCTTCGACACCGCATTCTTCGTCAACCTTCCGGCTGAGGCCTACACCTACGCCATGGACACCACCACGGCAGCGCGCACCAAGATCCGCAAGTACGGCTTCCACGGCACCTCGCACCAGTACGTCAGCGGCAAGGTCGGCCGGCTGCTGGGCCGCGACGACCTGAAGCAGATCGTCTGCCACCTGGGCAATGGCGCATCCATTTCAGCGGTCGATTCGGGGCGGCCCGTCGAGACCAGCATGGGTCTGACCCCGCTGCCCGGCCTGGTGATGGGTACCCGCACCGGCGATATCGACCCGGGCATCATCGGCTACCTGCACCGCCAGCTCGGCTGGAGCGCCGCCGAGATCGAGTCCGAACTCAACAAGCGCTCGGGCATGCTGGGCCTGACCGGCCATACTGACATGCGTGATGTGCAGGCAGCCATCGAGGCTGGCGACGCCCGCGCCCGGCTCGGCATGGACGTCTACATCCACCGGCTCGTCTTCTACATCGGTGCCTACACCGCGCTGCTGGGCGGGCTGGACGTGCTCACCTTCACTGCGGGTGTGGGCGAGAACTCCTCGGAGGTGCGCCAGGAAGTCTGCGAGCGGCTGGCGCCACTGGGCATCGAGCTTGATCTTGAGGCCAATGCGGTTCGCAGCAGCGAGCCCCGCACCATCTCGACGCCCAACTCGAAGGTGCGCATCATGGTGGTCCCGACCGCTGAAGAGCTGGCCATGGCCCGCCAGGTCGCTGAACTACTCAACAACAACTGACGGCGCGCAAACCCCGGGAGCCCAGCGGCCTGGCCTGCTGGCTCCCGGGCGAATGCGCGGCTCTGGGTACAAAGCAGGTTGGTGTAAATGTCCACAGCACTGGTTACTGGTGGGACCTCGGGTATCGGTCTGGCCTTCGCAGCTGAATTGGCGGCGCGGGGCCACGACCTGGTGCTGGTCGCCCGCGACCAGGAGCGGCTCGATGCGACCGCCACCGAACTGCGGGCGCGCTTCGGCCGGCAGGTCGAGACCATCGTGGCCGACCTGGCCGTCCGGGCAGACCTCGACCCGATCATCGAGCGACTAACCGATGCCGACCGTCCGGTTGATGTGCTGGTCAACAACGCCGGTTTCGGGTTGAACGCCTCGCTGCTGGCCCCAGACACTGCCATCCAGCAGCGCGCCATGGACGTCATGTGCACAGCGGTGCTCATCCTGGCCGGCGCTGCGGCCAGGGCAATGAAACCTCGCGGTCAGGGCATCATCATCAATGTCTCGTCTGTTTCGGCGTGGATCGTCAAGGGCAACTATTCGGCCATCAAACGCTGGGTGCTCACCTATACCAACGCCCTGGCCCTCGAACTGGCCGGCACCGGGGTGCAGGCCACCGCAGTCTGCCCCGGCTGGGTGAAGACCGAACTGCACGCCAGGGCCGGGGTCGCCCGTCCCAGCCTGCCCGGCTGGGCCTGGGTCGAGGCCGACCAGGTTGCCCGCGCTGCGCTGGATGGCGCGGCACGGGGTAAAGTCGTGGCGATTCCGACAGCACGCTGGCGGTTGGCGGTCTGGGTGCTTGAACACGCCCCGGCCGCTCTGCCAAGATTCATCTCCCGCAAGATCAGCAAGTCGAGGAGCGGCAACTGATGGCCGAACTGGGGGACAACCGCAAGCGGTTCACCTCCCCACTGAACGCTTTCGCTACCACCACCGCGCAGCAACTACTGCTGAAGCCGGCGGTGTGGAGCCAGTTGAGCGTGCACGTACACGGCACCGAGAACCTGGCCGGCACCGAGGAACCGTTCATCCAGATCGCCAACCACTCATCACACTTCGACGCGCCACTGATCATGGGCGCACTACCCCGTCGCCTCAGCAAGAACCTGGCCACCGGTGCCGCCGCCGACACCTTCTTCACCAAGTGGCCCACCGCCACGGCCATCCAGCTGTTCATGAACGGCTTCCCGGTCAACCGTTCGGGCACCCGCTCGCACCGGGGTATGGCCAAGCAGCTACTCAGTGAGGGCGTGCCGCTGTTCCTGTTCCCCGAGGGCACCCGGTCACGGACCGGTGGCATGGGCCCGTTCACCCCGGGGGTGGCTGCGTTGGCGATCTCGTTCAACTGTCAGGTGGTACCGGCGGCGATCGTGGGGGCCTTCGCTGCCTGGCCTGCCCGCGAGAAGCGCTGGAGGCCGGGCCGTCCACCGGTGCACGTCGTGTTCGGCCTGCCGATGCGTCCCCGGCCCGGTGAGATCGCCTACCAGTTCAACGAGCGGTTGCGCCGCAAGGTGATCGAAATGCATGATTCGACCGCGCACGCCTACGGCATGCCCACCCAGGCCGAGATGACCCACATGGGTGCCCTGGAGCGTTCGACGCGCAAACAGCGCACGGACGACAAAGCCGATGACCGCCCAGCCGAGTCGCCCGACTCGAAAACCGGTGGCTGAGGCTAGGCTCACAGAATGAGTCAGGCACAGCTGGGCGTGGCCGCCGTAGTGGTCACCTATAACCGTCTCAGCCTGCTGCAACGGCTAATCGAACGGCTCCGCACCCTTGAGGCCCTGGACGCCATCCTGGTGGTCGACAACGCCTCCTCGGATGGGACTGGTGAGTGGTTGGCCGGTATCGCCGAGCAGGATGATCGTTTGCAGCACCGCACGCTGCCCGTCAATGCGGGAGGTGCTGGCGGTTTCCAGGCGGGCCTGCAGTGGGCCCACGACCTGGGCGCTGAACTGGCGTGGATGATGGACGATGACGGCCTGCCCACCCCGGACTGCCTCAACCTGCTGCTGACCCACCGCGGAGAGTTCGATTTCTGGGGCCCTGCCGTGCTGGCTGAACAGCGTCCTGAAGAACTCTGTTTCCCGATCAGGCTGCCCGGTACCGCGACGGTCGCCCGCACCCTGGCCGAACTTGAGCGGGTCGCTGTTGACGGCATCGTCGCCGACGTGGTGATCCCCTTCAACGGTGTGCTGGTCACCCGCGAACTGGTCGACCGGATCGGTTCGGTGCGGGCTGAGTTCTTCATCTGGGGTGACGATGTGGAGTACCTGTGGCGGGCCCGCGATGCCGGCGCCCGGGTGGCCACCGTGGTGGACGCACACTTCCACCACCCCGCCACCGATGACCTGGGCACCCCGATGCTGCGCGGTTTGACCACTTACAACCACTCACCCAGCGACCTGAAGCACTACTGCATGGCCCGCAACAACACCGTCAACCTGCTGACCCATCGCGGGTTGCCCCATGCCCTGGCGTTCTGGGCCAAGACCGCCTGGTTCTACAGCTTCGTGCGGCCCAGCCCGCAGCGGCTTGGGCTGTCTGCGCAGGCGATCATCGCCGGCCTGCGCGGCGACTTCTCGGGCCACGAACGATTCCTCACCAGGGCGAGCCCGGCCAACGACCAGGCCCTGGTGGCGGCCCGGCGGGCTGCCGACCCGGACGCCGCGCCCGGCCCGGTCGATGGTGAGACGGTGGCCGTGGTGGTGGTCACCTACAAGCGGGCCGAACTGCTCGGCCGACTGCTGGACTCACTTGCCGAACAGACCCGGCCGGCAGATGCCATCTTCATCGTCGACAACTCTGCCGACGAGCCCACCGCCGAGGTGCTGGCTGCGCACGCCGACCTGCCACTGGTGATCGATCGGGTGGGTGAGAACATCGGTGGCGCCGGTGGCTTCCACCGCGGCCTGAAGGCGGCCTACCTGGCCGGTTATGACCGCATCTGGCTGATGGACGACGATGTGCGTCCGGCGCCGTGGGCGCTGCAGGCGCTGCTGGCCGATGGTGGCCGAGTGCTCGCCTGCGTGCGGGAGGACCGCCGCGGCGGTCTGGCCGAGAAGGCGGCGGTCAGGTTCGACCTGAGCAATCCGCTGCGGATCCAGCCCAAGACCGCCACCGTCGATTCGACCTGGCCCAGCCGGGACGCGATGCCGTCCCGGGTGCAGATCGAGAACGCTGCGTTCGAAGGGTTCATGGTGCACCGCAGCGTGGTGGATGCCATCGGCTACCCCGACCCCAGCTACTTCATCTTCTACGACGACTGCGACTACGTGATCCGTGCCCGGGCGGCCGGCTTCACTGCCTGGGCGGTTCGCGACGCGCTGATGCGGCGCCACTACGACTTCGTCCAGCAGAACGACCTGTCGAGCTGGAAGGGCTACTACATGTACCGCAATCTGTTCGCGGTGCACTACAGGTACGGCACCAACGTGCTGGTCAGGGCCAAACCGATCATCCTGGCCCTGGGGGTGCTGCTGGCATCGCCTGCCCGGGGCGGTGCCGCTGAGGCCCGCAATGTGTTGCGTGCGCTGCGCGACTCGTTCGCGATGCGCGAGCTCGACTCCCGGGCCCACCTGGGCTGACCGGGACAACGAGGCACACAGGGACGACCGGTATCATCGTCAGCGCGATTTGTTTGCTTGGCGAAAGGCAATTGTTGTGCCCATAATCCCGCTGGCGTTGCCCACCATGACCATGGTGGCGCTGCTCGTCATCCCGGGAGGCCTGCTGGCGGTCACCCTCGGTCTGCGCGGCAGCACTGCGCTGGCGGCAGCCATCCCGGCATCGGTGGCGATGATCGCCACAGCGGGTGTCGCCACCGGGTTCCTGCCCGTCAGTTGGGGGCTCTTGCCGGTGGCAGCTGTAACTGCGATCGGTGTGCTGGTCGCGCTCGGCGTCCGGGTGGCAGTTGGCCGGCTGGGCGGCATCAGTGAGCAGGCCCGCGGGCGCTGGGGCGGCCGTGACGAGCTGCTGACCTGGCTGGGCATCGCACTGGCCGGCGGATTGATCGCCTTCGCCTTCCTGCGCGCAATCGACACGGCTGATTCGTTCTCGGTCG
>JBMNPP010000092.1:0-10434 GCA_050943675.1 Brooklawnia sp. | reverse complement strand
GTCAGGTGCACCGCGACTCCACGCTGGAGGTGGAGGGGCTATTCACCCTGCCGATCGCCGAGATCCGCGACGCCTGGCAGGCCCCCATCCCGGCCGCAATGGGTGCCTGAGAGCAGGTCCGAGTAACCTCTTGGCCATGGTTGATGTTGCCGCGATCCGCGAACGTGTAGAAGCAGTGCTGCCTGGTGTCATGGACGACCTGGTGCACCTGGTGTCGATTCCGTCCATCAGTGCCCAGCCCGAGCATGCCGCTGATGTGCATGCCGCAGCTGACACCGTGGTGGGGCACCTGAAGCTGCTGGGTGTCGACCGGGTTCGGGTCGTGCAGTCAGGCGGGCAGCCGGCGGTCATCGGGCACTTCGACGTTGACCCGGCCCTGCCGACGGTCTGCCTGTACGCGCACTTCGATGTGCAGCCGACCGGTGATGTGGGTGCCTGGTCGAGCGAACCGTTCAAGGCAGAGGTGCGTGGTGACCGCTTGTACGGCCGAGGCACCGCGGACGACAAGGCCGGCGTGGCCGCGCACCTGGCTGTGTTGCGGGCCTTCGACGGCAAGCCGCCGGTGAATATTGTCGTGCTGTTCGAGGGCGAGGAAGAGATGGGTTCACCGACCCTGGCGCGAATCCTGGATGAGAACCGCGACGACCTCGAGGCCGACCTCTACATCATCGCGGACTGTGGCAACTGGGCGATCGGCCAGCCCGGTTTCACCACCACGCTCCGCGGTGTCGTCGACTGTCTGGTCGAGGTGCGGACGCTTGAGTTCGGCGTCCACTCCGGCCAGTTCGGGGGTGCCGCGCCGGACGCGCTGACCACCCTGTGCCGGCTGCTGGCGACCCTGCACGACGACCAGGGCAACGTCGCCGTTGCGGGGCTGGTGAGCAGTGAGGACACCGAGGCCGACTACCGGGAGACCACGTTGCGGGCGGAGTCGGGGATGCTCGACAGTGTGCAGCCGATCGGTAGCGGCCCGCTGGCGGCACGGACCTGGCTGAAACCAGCGATCTCGGTGATCGGACTGGACACCACCTCGATCGCGGACAGTTCGAACACCCTCATCCCGGCCGCCAAGGCACGCATCTCGCTGCGGGTCGCGCCCGGCGACACCGCCGAGCACGCCTGGCAATGCCTCAAGACCCACCTCGAATCGCACATTGAGTGGGGCGCCCAGTTGACCGTCACCAATGCCGAGCGAGCCGAGCCCGCGGTATTGAAGCTGCCGGAAGAGTTGGCAGGCAAGGCCGACCGCGCGTGGGAGCAGGCCTACGGTGTCAAGCCGAAACGCATCGGTACCGGCGGCACGATCGGCATGATCGCTGAATTCCAGAACGCCTTCCCGGACGCGGGGGTGCTTGGCAGCGCGGTCGCCGATCCGGATTGCCGGATGCATGGCATCGACGAATCGCTGTACCTGCCCGACTGGGAGGCGGCGATCCTCGCTGAGGCGCTGCTGCTGGCCGACCTGGCCGAGTGAGTCGGTTCCTCACTGCTGGTTGGCGAAGGGGCGCCGGCTTCGTACTACCGTGAGCACCCCAGTGCCGCGTTTCTCGATCTCGTCGAAACCTGCTCTGGCCATCCGTTCGACGAGGTCGGCCTGCGGGTCGTCGGCGAGTTGCTCTCTGAAGATATTCCGGGCAACCGCCATCCCCAGGTCTCCGAACGGAGGCACGAACTCGCAGAACAGCAAGTGGCCGCCGGGCTCAAGCATCCGGTGGGCATGGGTGAATACCTGATCGCGTTCTGCCGGTTCGACATGGTGCAGGGCCAGTGCGGAGACGATCACATCGAAGCTCTCGTCACCGAAGGGCGGTTCCGCGGCGTCCCCGACCTCGTAGTCGCCACCCAGGCTGCGGGCATGTTCGACCATTTCGGGCGATTTATCAAGACCAATGACGTGTCCACTGCTGGTTGTGCGCCGGGCAGCTGCCCTGGTCAGCACGCCCGGGCCGCAACCCAGGTCGAGCACCCGATCACCGCACCCGATGCCTGCCTCCAGGGCCAACCGGTCGTAGATGGCGCCCCGCTGCCCGAAGAACGCAGCCGCCGTGAACCAGTCATAGGCCGCCGGGCCCCACGCACGCCTCGAGTCATGGAGAAAACGCATGCATCAATAGTGCATGAGCCCCAAACTCGCCCACACCCAGCACGAATCCATGAATCTGTGCGACTCGAGGCCGAAAATATGCCTCAACTGCCGTCTGCCAGTCCGATCCAGTGCCGGCACCGTTCCTTCAGCTATGTAGGTGTCGCGAGCTGTTCGTAGACGTCAACGCGCCACACCTACGTAGCCCAAGGAATCACGCCAGGCCTGAACCCGGCTGGGAGTCAGTGCTGGGCCAGTTCCTCGTCCTCGATGGCGGCGATCTTGTTGAAGCGGCTGACGAACTCGGGGTCGGTTTCACCCTTGAAGGTGGCGCCGAGGAAGGCGTCCACGATGGACTTGGCCATTTCGGGGCCGACTACGAAGGCGCCGAAGGCGATGATCTGCGAGCCGTTGTTTTCGCGGGTGTGGGCGGCGGTGAAGGGCTCCGAGCAGACTGCTGCGCGGATGCCGCGTACCTTGTTGGCCGAGATCGAGATACCGATACCGGTGCCGCAGATCAGGACGCCCCGTTCGATCTCACCGTCCCGGATGGCGTGGGCGACCTTGCGGGCGTAGGTCGCCGAATACTCGGGCTGTTCGCCGTCACCGGGGCCGTAGTCGACCACTTCGTGACCCGAGGCCTTCAAGTGGTCAACCACGACACCCTTGAGACCGAAACCTGAACCGTCGCTACCGATACCAATCTTCATGCAGCCCATTATTGCTCAAGGCGCCAGGCGCTCACGCACCCACTGGCCGTCGAGCAGGCGGTAGCGGATGCGGTCGTGCAGGCGCGACTTGCGTCCCTGCCAGAACTCCCAGTAATCGGGCACCAAGCGGTAACCGCCCCAGTGGGCCGGCCGCGGCGGGTTCAGGCCGTACCTGGTGGTGACCTCGGCCACGTTCTTGACCAGGACGCCCCGGTTGGCGATCACCTCCGATTGAGGCGAGGCCCAGGCCCCGATCCGGGAATCCAGTGGCCGGATGTTGAAGTAGGCATCCGATTGTTCCGGGCTCACCTTTTCGACATGGCCCTCGACACGCACCACCTGCTCGAGTTCAACCCAGTGGAACTGCAGGGCAGCCATCGGGTTCGCTGCCAGTTCGTGGCCCTTGCGCGAGTTGTAGTTGGTGTACCAGACCAGGCCGTGCTCATCGACCTCCTTGATGAGCACGACCCGGGTGGATGGACGCCCAGTGGCGTCCACAGTTGCCAGGGTCATCGCGTTGGGTTCTGCCACCTTCGCCTTCTCGGCCCTGGCGAACCACTTCTGGAACAGCGCCAGCGGCGCAGAAGTCGTGTCCGCCTCGTCGAGTTCGCCGAGTTCGTAACTCTTGCGTTGGTCTGCCAGTCGCCGCATCGGCGACCTCACTTGCGCGGCACGACGATGTTGGGGCAGCCCCGGCCCTTCAGCACGTCAATAGTGTTCTGCATCGTGCGGCGCTTGAGTTCGGAGTACGACTCCTCTGAATAGAAGGCCGAGTGCGGGGTCAGGATCACTCGCTCGAAGTCACGCAGCGGGTGGTTCGGCGGGCACGGCTCGGTTCCGAGCACATCCAGGCCCGCGCCCAGCAGTTTGCCCGACTTCAGGGCAGCCACCAGCGCATCGGAATCAGCGATGCCGCCGCGAGCCGTGTTGACCAGGATCGTGCCGTCCTTGATCTGCGCGAGGGTCTGCTCATTGATGAGGTTGCGGTTGTCGTCGCTCATCGGGATGTGCAGGCTCAGGATGTCGGAGGTGCCGTACAGCGTGGCGTGGTCAACCACCCGGAAACCGTCATGTTCGGTCGTGCCCTCAGGGAACTTGATATCGCAGACCTGGACGTCGAAACCCAGCCCGCGCGCCTTGATCGCGGTGGCCTCACCGATACGGCCGAAGCCGAGCACGCCGAAGACCTGGTGGTCGTACTGGTGGATTGGGGCGGCCGGTGAGACGTCCATGCTGCCTGCCTGGCTGACCCGCTGCAGTGCTGGCAGGTTGCGGGCGACCGCCAGGGCCAGCATGATCGCGTGATCGGCAACCGCCTGGGTGCCGTAGTCAGGCACATTCACCACCACGATGCCGCGCTCTTCGGCGGCATCCAGGTCGATGGTGTCGACGCCGACACCGTAGCGTCCGATCACCTTGAGCTCAGGCAGCAGGAAGTCCATCACTTCGGCATCGATGCGCGCGTACTGGACGACCAGGCCTGCAGACCCCTTGACCCGGGGGTCCAGACCTGCATCGACGCCACCGCCCAGGAAGAGGAACTCGACGTCTTCGGCCTCGGCTACACGGCGTTCGATCTCGTGGGATTCATGGTCAAGGTCAGTGATGGTTACCCGCATGGGTCGTCCTCCAATTGATTGCGCTGATTTCAGGCATTGACTCGTTTAAGTCTGGCATATGCCGCGCAGCCAGCCCTCCGCCGGGCGCGATAGAGTACAGCAGTGACGTCGCATCAGCCACCTGATGATCGCCCGCACGATGAGTGCGGGGTCTTCGGGGTCTACGCCCCGGGCGAGGTTGTCTCGAAACTTACCTACTACGGCCTGTTCGCTCTGCAGCATCGCGGCCAGGAATCAGCCGGCATCGCGGTCAGCGATGGCAACCGCCTGATGGTCTTCAAGGACATGGGCCTGGTCTCGCAGGTCTTCAACGAGACCACGCTGAATTCCCTGACCGGCCACCTGGCTATCGGCCACACCCGGTACTCCACCAGCGGGTCGTCGGTCTGGCAGAACGCCCAGCCCACCTTCCGGCACATGGCCGGGGGAGGGCTCGCCCTGGCGCACAACGGCAACCTGACCAATACCGAGCAACTCGAGGCGCAGCTTGCTGCAGAGCGCGTGCCCCCGCCGGCGGGCCTGTCCGACCCGGCCAGCGACACCCTGCTGATCAGCGAATTGATGAGCCTGCGGCCAGAGGAAGAAACGATTGAAGAGCGGGCCCTGGCCGTCCTGCCACAACTGACCGGGGCATTTTGCCTGGTCTTCATGACCGAGAACGCCATCTACGCAGCCCGCGACCGCCACGGGGTCAGACCCCTGGTGCTGGGCCGGCTGGAAAACGGTTGGGTGATCGCCTCCGAGACAGCCGCACTGGACATCGTCGGGGCGACATTCGTGCGTGAGGTCGAGCCCGGCGAGTTCGTTGCAGTGGACGCCGCCGGTCTGCGCAGCCAGCGGTTCGCTGCCGCAAACCCCAAGGGCTGCCTGTTCGAGTATGTCTACCTGGCCCGGCCCGACACCCGCATTGCCGGACGGGTGGTCCAACCAACCCGGTTCAGGATCGGACGCAGGCTGGCCGTCGAGCACCCGACCGAGGCTGACCTGGTGATTCCCGTGCCTGATTCGGGCACCCCGGCAGCGCTCGGTTATGCCCGCGAATCGGGTATCGAGTTCGCGCTCGGGCTGGTCAAGAATTCCTATGTGGGGCGCACCTTCATCCAGCCCACGCAGTCCATCCGGCAGCTCGGGATCCGGCTCAAGCTGAATCCGCTGCGTGAGGTGATCGAGGGCAAGCGGCTGGTCGTGGTGGACGACTCGATCGTCCGCGGCAATACCCAGCGCGCGCTGATCAGGATGCTGCGCGAGGCGGGCGCTGCCGAGGTGCATGTGCGCATCAGCAGCCCGCCGGTGGAATGGCCATGCTTCTACGGCATCGATTTCGCCACCCGTGCCGAGTTGATCGCCCCGGGCCTGAGCGTTGACGAGATCCGCCAGGCGATCGGCGCCGATTCGCTCGGTTTCGTCAGCCTGGACGGGTTGCGCCAGGCGGTCGGACTGCCAGCCGAGCAGTTGTGCTCGGCCTGTTTCGACGGAAACTACCCGATACACATTCCCAATGCCGCAGCCAGGATGCTGGGCATCACCCAGGAGGACGCATGAGCCAATCTGCCTACGCCCGCGCTGGCGTCGACATTGAGGCTGGTGACCGAGCTGTCGAACTGATGAAGGCCCACGTGGCCAGGGCGACCCGTCCCGAGGTGCTGGGTGGCCTGGGTGGTTTCGCTGGGCTGTTCGATGCGTCCGCGCTCAAGGACTACCGCCAGCCGGTGCTGGCGACCAGCACCGACGGTGTCGGCACGAAGGTCGCGATCGCGCAGGCGATGGGGGTCTACCACACGCTCGGCTGGGACCTGGTCGGCATGCTGGTGGACGACCTGGTGGTCTGCGGGGCCGAACCGCTCTTCCTGACCGACTACATCGCCTGCGGTCGGGTGGTGCCCGAGCGCATTGCTGACATCGTCCGCGGTATCGCCGAGGCCTGCGCTGCCGCAAACACTGCCCTGTTGGGTGGCGAAACCGCTGAGCATCCGGGCCTGATGGGCGCCGATGATTTCGACATGGCCGGTGCCACGGTCGGTGTGGTCGAGCGTGACGAGATCCTGGGGCCCGAGCGCGTCCGGGCCGGGGACGTGGTGGTCGCGATGGCGGCCTCCGGGCTGCACTCCAACGGCTACTCGCTGGTGCGGCGGGTGCTGCTGGCTGATGCCGGGCTGTCACTGGACGGCCACCTTGATGAGCTGGGGCGCACGCTGGGTGAAGAGTTGCTGGAACCGACCCGGGTCTACGCTGCCGATGCACTGGCGCTGATTGATGCCACGCAGGTGCATGCGATGAGCCACATCACTGGGGGAGGCCTGGCCGCCAACCTGGCGCGGGTGCTGCCTGACGGTGTGCAGGCCCGGCTCGACCGCGGTACCTGGACGCCCCCGGCGATCTTCTCCCTCGTCCAGCGGCTGGGCCAGGTCAGCCAGCCAGACATCGAGGCCACCTTGAACATGGGGGTCGGGATGGCCGCCGTGGTAGCAGCCGAGGACGCCGACGCCGCAGTCGAACTGCTGAACAAGCGGGGGGTTGCGGCCTGGATTTGTGGTGAGGTGCACCAGGGCGCCGGACCGGCCAGTGTGGAGCTCACCGGGTAGCCAAAACCGCTTGTTGGGTGTCGATGGCTCGCCTGGCCGAAGTGGTCCGGGGTCGGCCAGGCGAGCTCGTGCGCCCATGGTTTTGGTGAGACGAGTACCACCGGCTTTGGCGCCCGGGCGCACGATTGGGTAGCCTTGGTGCCACGACAGTTATATTCACATGCCGCGGCAATGCCGCGAGGGACAAAGCGAGGGGGTCGACCCATATGGGGCGCGGCCGTGCAAAGGCGAAGCAAACGAAGGTTGCCCGAAATCTGAAGTATCGCGCGGTTGACTTCGACTCCGCCTCACTGGAGCGAGAGCTCCGAGGTGAACCGGTGGAAGTGGAAGACATCTACTCCGAAATCCCCGAGCAATACGCAGATCTGGCATCGCGCTATGACGCAGACGATGTGGACGCCTTCGATGCCGATGATGACGACGAGGACCGACGCTAAGAGCGTTTCGGTACCTTGGGCCCAACTGCGTGTCCCGCACCGGGCAAGTTACTCGACCACGGCAATCAGCATGCTCCCGGACCGGAGCAGTTGATGTGGGCTGAGGATCGATTACTGCCGGGATACCAGGCCATTACCTGGCCGGTGGGGGACGCACAGTTGGCCGAAGGGGAACCAGAAGTTCCACTCACCGCCACGCTGGTGCGCAGAAATGAACCGCGCCACCACCGGGCAGTGCTTTATGTGCACGGGTGGAATGACTACTTCTTCCAGACGCACCTGGCTGACTTCTGGAACAAGCAGGGGTTTGATTTCTACGCCATCGATCTGCGGCGTCATGGACGCAATTTATTGCCGGGATTGTTTGCGGGCTATATCACCAATCTCGATGATTATGCCTCGGAACTGGACGAGGCCCACCGGCTGATAAGCCGGGACGGCCACGACCTGATTACGCTGATGGCGCATTCAACGGGCGGGTTGATAACCAGTCTCTGGGCTTCACAGAAGCCGAACCTGGTCAATGGAATGGTGCTGAATTCACCATGGCTCGACCTGGCGGCACCGCAAATGCTGACCAGGGCATTCACCCCGCTGGTGAGCGGGATGGCCTCCATAAAGCCAGCCACTGTCATGCAGGGCAACGAGCCGGGCCTGTACTACCGCAGCATCGCGGCGAGCCTGGACGGCGAGTGGGATGTGAACCCCGACTACAAATCCAACCGCGCATTCGTGGTGCGCTTCGGCTGGCTGAAGGCGATCCTGGCCGCCCAATCACGGGTGGACGCCGGCCTGGGCATCAGCACCCCGGTGTTGTCGATGATGAGTACTGCCAGCAACCTGTCGGCGACCAAGTGGGACGATTCCCTGAAGACCGTCGACCTGGTGCTTGATGTGGAGCGACTGGCCGCCATCTCGTGGCGGCTGGGCAACGTGGTCACGATCGTCCGCATCGCAAATGGTATGCATGACCTGACGTTGTCCCCGCACCCGGTGCGGGACGAGGTATTCGCCGAGATCTCTCGCTGGCTGAAGATTTACGTCCGCTGAAAGCGATACCGAGGGATTTTGATGGTGGTGGCCAGGGGCGGGGTCGAACCGCCGACCTTTCACTTTTCAGGCGAACGCTACTACCAACTGAGCTACCTGGCCTGGGCGACCCCGACGAGACTCGAACTCGCGACCTCCGCCGTGACAGGGCGGCGCGCTAACCAACTGCGCTACGGGGCCAATTTTCATCATCCGTGTCCGGACAACTCCAGTACTATAACCTGACCTCCGCGCCCAACGCAAAACCACTGCCCACAGCTATTCGGCCTGCTGTCTCTCGTCGGCGGTGAACTCGGCCGCCCGGCGCACCTCCGGGCCCTGCAGGCCGTCGGCGGCTGCCGAGCGCAGCCGCCGGACCGCACCAGACATCGCCTCATAGGCCTGGCCAGAGGAGCCCCGCCCATAGGTCAGTGAGCGGCCAGCGGCGATACCCATTTGCGCACCCTGCGCGATGGCGTCCTGGTCGGCACCCAGGTACATGAACGTCCAGTTGTAGACCTGTTCCTGCTGGGTGATCAACTGCTTGATGGCTGCATAGCTGAACTCCCGCGACGCGTTCTCCAGACCGTCGGTGACGATCGCCACCAGCACGGTGCCGGGCCGGGCGTCCTCGGGCATGGCCGCCAACCGGGCACCCAGGTCGATCACCGTCCGGCCGATGGCATCAAGCATGGCGGTGGTGCCGCGCGGCACGATCTGCAGCGGCGGCACCTCATCGAGCGGCTTGTCGGTGTAGACCACCTCGTACTCGTTGTCGAACTGCGCGAGGCTGAGCTGGCACTGACCGGGCTGGTTGCGCTGGTCGGCGACGAAGGCGTTGAAGCCGCCCTCGGCGTCGCTGCGGATCGACTCCATCGAACCGGAGCGGTCGATGATCGCCTGGATCACGGTGAAATCGGGGTTGGTCATGGTGTCCTCCGGGTGGGTTGGCTTGGGCTACTTGAAGCGTCCTCCGTCAATGCAGGCCATGATCGCGGCGCGGGTTGCGCGCTCATCGAGTTCGGCCATCGCGCGAACCGTGGTACCGCCCGGGGTGCACAGCCTGTTTTGCAGTTCGACCGGCGACTCGTTCAGCCTGCTGAGGTTCCGGGATGCCCCGGCAACGGTCTGGGCAACGATCCGGGTTGCTTCGGCGCGGCTGAAGCCGTGCATGACACCCCACTGCACCATGGCGTCCGCGGCGTAGTAGATGACCGCCTGGCCATGGCCGCTCAGGTCTCCGATGAGACCCAGGCGCTGCTCGTCGACCATCAGGACCGGGCCGAACCGGGTGAACAATTCGCGTACCTGCTCTACGACCTGGTCGGGGCAGTCATTGGCCGGGCACAACCCGGTGAGGCTGTGGTGGGCGATGGCCGGTGTGGTCATGGCCCGCAGCAGGGGTGTGCCGGCGGGCAGGCTGGCAGCCAGTTCATCCATCCCGGGCCCGCCAGCCAGCGAGATGACCACGGCCCCGGGGGCAAGCGCGGCCGCCACCGCGGTGAGCACCTCGGGCATTTGCGGAATCCGGGCGGCGACGAAGACGGCAGTGGCACCATCCACTGCTTGTGCCAGGGGCGGGGCATGGACGCCGTACTCAGCCGCCAGCGCCTCAGCGTGCAGCTGGCTGCGGGTCACGACCCGCAATTGGGCGGCTGGGAAACCCTGGTTGAGCAGGGCCTCCATCATCCCGCTGCCCAACTGGCCAGCCCCGACGATGGCGATCGGCCCGTCCCAGACCTGCTTCATATTCTCTCCTCGCGCAGTGGTGTTCCCCCAACCCTATTCGTTGGCACCCAGCCGCCGGATTCAGCCTGCGGATAGCCTCGCCCCATGAATCCGCAGCTGCTCGGTGCCTTCATCGTGGCTGCGGTCGTGCTGGTCGTGGTGCCCGGCCCCAACATCATCTTCATCGCCGGAACCGCGCTGGGTCGCGGGCGCCGGGCGGGCCTGGCGGCAGCCATCGGTGTGGAG
>JBMNPP010000091.1:0-10447 GCA_050943675.1 Brooklawnia sp. | reverse complement strand
CCACTGGGATGCACCGTGGGCAACGCGCTGGAGGTGCGTGAAGCGATTGAGGTGCTGGCTGGTGGTGGGCCGGCCGACGTTGTCGAACTGACGATCTTGCTGGCCACCGAGATGGTGCAACTGGCCGGGCTGGATGCCGACCCTGCCCGGGTGCTGGCCAGCGGCCGGGCGATGGATACCTGGCGCGCGATGATCCTGGCCCAGGGTGGCGACCCCGAAGCACCGCTGCCGCTCGCCCGGCACACCGACGAGGTGCTGGCCACCAGCACCGGCATCGTGCACCGGATGGATGCCCGGGCGATCGGGCTGGCATCGTGGCAGCTGGGTGCCGGCCGGGCCCGCAAGGAGGACACTGTTCAGGCTGGCGCCGGCATCGAGTTGCTGGTGCGTCCCGGCGACCGCGTCACTGCCGGGCAGCCGTTGCTGCGACTGCACACCGATACCCCCGATACCCTCGCTGCTGCCCGGCAGGTGCTCGGCGGTGGCATCGTTGTTGGTGAGCAGGCACCCAGCCCCGACGCCCTGCTCATTGAGCGGATCAGCTGACCCAGCCACTTCAACCAAGGAGCGACCCCATGACCAGAATCGTGAGTACTGACACCATTCTCCAGTCGGGGATGGACATCTTCGAGGGCACCGGCTGGCAGGTCGAGGTGCTCGACCCGGACTCCGGCCGCGAGCACGTGCTGGCGGCGATCCCGGGTGCATCAGGGGTGTTGACCACCCTCGACGACCAGGTTGATGATGAATTCCTGGACGCTGCCGGGCCGGAACTGAAGATCGTCGCCAACGTGGCGGTGGGTTTCAACAACATCGACCTGGACGCCTGCGCAGCTCGCGGGGTGGTTGTCACCAACACCCCGGGTGTGCTGACCGATGCGACAGCCGACCTGGCCTTCGCGCTCCTGCTGGCAGTCACCCGCAGGCTCGGCGAGGGTGAAGAACTGGTGCGGTCGGGACGCCCCTGGAAGTGGGCGATGACGCTGCTGCTGGGTTCATCCCTCCAGGACAAGACCCTGGGCATCATCGGCGCGGGCGCCATTGGCCAGGCCTTCGCCAAGCGGGCCCGGGCCTTCGGCATGAACATCATCTACCAGCAGCGCAGTGCGGTGGCCCCCGAGGTGGCCGAGGAGCTTGGCCTGACCAGGGTCACCTTTGACCAGTTGATCACCCAGTCGGATGTGATCTCGCTGCACTGCCCCTACACCCCGCAAACCCACCACCTGCTTGATGATGCAGCCTTCGCGAAGATGAAGCAGGGCACCTACCTGATCAATACCGCGCGCGGGGCAGTGGTCGACGAAGCCGCGATGATCTCGGCGCTCGAATCCGGACGCCTTGCCGGTGCCGGCCTGGATGTATACGAGTTCGAACCTCAGGTGCCCCAGGCCTTGCGCCGGCGCACCGATGTGGTGCTGCTACCCCACCTGGGTTCGGCCACTGTCGAGACCCGCAGCACCATGTCGAGGCTGGCCTGCACCAATGTGCTCAACGTGATCAACGGGGATGAACCCCTAACCCCTGTGGGGCAGTGAGCCCGCTTCAGGGATGCAACCCGTAACCCTTGATCAAGCCGTAGTGGTAGGCATCTGACAGGGCCTCCCAGCTGGCCTCGATGACGTTGGTGCCCACACCGACAGTGGTCCAGCCGTTCTCGCCGTCGCTGGTGTCGATGAGCACCCGCACGGTGGCATCGGTGCCGCGCACCTCGTCGAGGATCCGCACCCGGTAGTCGGTCAGTTCGTAGTTCGCGACGTGCGGGTAGACCGGCACCAGTGCCTTGATCAGGGCCTCCCCCAGCGCGTTGACCGGGCCGTTGCCCTCTCCGATGACGCTCTGCCTGCCGCCATTGGCCACCAGCTTGACCGTGGCCTCGGAGTTCTCCGGGTCGTTGCGTCCCGGCAATTCCTCGGTGAACACCCGCCAACTGATCAGCTCGAACGGCTGGTCGAGCTGCCCAGTCATCGAACGCACCAAGAGTTCGAAGGAGGCGTCGGCGGCCTCATATGAATAGCCCTCGGCCTCGCGCTGCTTGACCACCTCGGTGATCTGGCCGGCCAGCTCACGGTCGCTCAGGTCGAAGCCCAACTGGTCGCCCTTGATCTGGATGCTCGCCCGGCCAGCCATATTGCTGATCAGCATGCGCATATCGTTGCCGAACAGTTCGGGATTGGTGTGCTGGTAGAGGTCTTCATTCACCCTGATCGCGCTGGCGTGCAGTCCGGCCTTGTGCGCGAAGGCGGAGACCCCGACATAGGGCTGCCGGGGCTGGTGCGGCTGGTTGGAGATATCGGCGATCGCGTGACTGGTGCGAGCAAGTTCAGCCAACTGGTCAGGGCCGAGCAGCGGCCAGCCGTACTTCAGCTGCAGGTCACCGATGATGGTGGTCAGGTCCATGTTGCCGGTGCGCTCGCCGTAACCGTTGATGGTGCCCTGCACGTGCATCACGCCGGCGTCCACTGCGGCCAGGCTGTTGGCGACCGCGCAACCGGAATCGTTGTGGCAGTGCACACCCAGGTCGACGCCGATCTGTGCAGCCGCCGAGACCACGTCACCCATCCAGCTGGGGATCATCCCGCCGTTGGTGTCACACAGGACGACCACCTCGGCCCCAGCCTCTGCTGCGGTGCGGACCACTGACAGGGCGTAACCCGGGTTGGCGCGGAAACCGTCGAAGAAGTGCTCGCAGTCGACAAAGACGTGCTTGCCCAGCGAGGTGAGGTAGGTGACCGTGTCGTGCACCATCGCCAGGTTCTCGTCCAGGTCGGTGCGCAGTGCCTCGAAGACGTGTGCGTCATGCGACTTGGCGACCAGGCAGATGTAGTCGGTGCCGGCATCCACCAGTGCCTGCACCAGCGGGTCGGTGCTGGCCTGGCCGCCGACCTTGCGGGTGGCGCCGAAGGCGACCAGCCGTGCGTTGGTCAGCTTCAGTTCGTCCCTGGCGCGCGCGAAGAACTCGGTGTCGGCGGGGTTGGCACCGGGCCACCCGCCCTCGATGAAGGTGACGCCCAGGTCGTCGAGGTAGCCGGCGATCCGCAGCTTGTCCTCTACCGACAGGTTGATGCCCTCCTGTTGCGCGCCGTCGCGCAGGGTGGTGTCGTACAGGTGAAACTGGTCAGGCATGGCCGGCATCATGGGCATCGGGACCTCCATCTACTCGGTGCGGCGACTGCCCCACCGCCCCCATGGTTGCTGGAGTTGCTGCCCGAAACCAGCGGGTCTCGGTCGCTGGACGCCCCCGGGTCAGCAGACGCGCTGCATCCAGCCGTAGTTGTCAGGGGTGCGGCCGTACTGGATGTCGAGCAGGTGGTTGCGCAGCGGGATCGTGTGGGTCGCCTTCGAGGTGTCGATGGTGTAGTGCCCGCTGGCATCCTTCAGCGACCCGATGGGGGTGATGACTGCCGCCGTACCGCAGGCGAACAGTTCGCGGATGCTGCCGTCGGCCATGCCGGCCAGCAGTTCGGCAAGTTCGATGGGACGCTCGACCGGGGTCAGACCGAGTTCTGGGGCAACCGTCAGCAGTGAGTCGCGGGTGACTCCGGGCAGGATGTCACCGTTCAGGGCGGGGGTGACCAGTTCGTCGTCGGCGGTGATCATGAAGAAGTTCATGCCGCCGAGTTCTTCGATCCAGCGCTTCTCGACCGCGTCCAGGAAGAGCACCTGGTCGCAGCCCTGCTGGTAGGCGATCTCTTGCGGCAGCAGTGAGGCCGCGTAGTTGCCGCCGCATTTGGCTGAACCAGTGCCACCGGGGGCGACCCGGGAGTATTCGTGCGAGATCCACAGGTTGACTGGCGCCACCCCGCGTGCGAAGTAGGCACCGACCGGGCTGGTGATCACGCAGTAGATAACTGATTGCGAGGGCCGCACCCCCAGGTGGTTCTCGCTGGCGAGCATGAACGGGCGGATGTAGAGGCTCTGTTCTTCACCCGAGGGCACCCAGCGGGCATCCAGTTGTACCAGGTTGCGGATCGAGTCCACGAAGGCATCGACGGGCAGTTCGGGCAGGGCCAGCCGGTGGGCCGAGCGGGCGAACCGCTCGCCATTGGCCTCGGGCCGGAAGAGCCAGACCGAACCGTCGGCATGGCGGTAGGCCTTGAGCCCTTCGAAGATCTCTTGCCCGTAGTGGTAGACCGCGCCGGCCGGGTCGAGCTGGATGGGGCCGTAGGGCACCAGCCGGTCGCTATGCCAGCCGTTGTCGGCGTCCCAGTTCGCCACCGCCATGTGGTCGGTGAAGTACTCACCGAAACCAGGGTTCTGCCAGATGTCGGCGATAACGTCATCGCCAAGGAAGCTGGGCTTTGCAGGGATCTTGAAAGACAACGCCATGGGGCCAACCCTATCGGGCAACCAGCGGCCGGCCCGGCAGGTGATGCATCGTGGGCGCACCCGGTGTTCCCGGGCAGGCCAGCACGGCGCAGGCCCGGATGAGACTCGCCCATCCCGGCAAAACCGCGCAGATACAGTTCAGCCCATGAACCCGCAGTCCTCTCGCCCGAGTATCGCTGTCATTCCAGGGGACGGTATCGGTCCCGAAGTCGTCGCCGAGGCCCTGAAGGTGCTCACCGCCACGGTCGGGCAGGACGCATTCGACTTCAGGCACTACAACCTGGGCGCCACGCACTGGCTGGCCACCGGCGAGGTGTTGAACGATGACACCCTGGCCGAACTGGCCGGCCACGACGCAATCATCCTCGGCGCGGTCGGGGCCGCCCCCGGCAGCACCGAGATCCCCAGCGGCCTGCTGGAACGCGGCCTGCTGCTGAAACTGCGCTTCGCATTCGACCAGGACGTCAACCTGCGCCCCTCGAAGATCTACCCGGGCCTGCCCAGCCCACTGGCCGACTGGATCACCGACGGCAAACCGGTCGACTTCGTCGTGGTGCGTGAGGGTACCGAGGGGTTGTATGCCGGCAATGGCGGCACCCTGCGGGTCGGTACTGGCCATGAGGTGGCCACCGAGGTCAGCGTCAACACCGCGATGGGCGTCACCCGGGTGGTGCGCTACGCCTTCGACCTGGCCATGCGTCGCTCCCGCAAGCTCACCCTGCTGCACAAGCACAATGTGCTGGTCAATGCCGGCGGCCTGTGGAACCGGGTCTTCAACGAGGTCGCCGAGGAGTTCCCCGAGGTGAGCACCGAATACCTGCACATCGATGCCGCCACCATCTACATGGTCACCAGCCCGTCGCGCTTCGACGTGATCGTCACCGACAACCTGTTCGGCGACATCATCACCGACGAGGCGGCAGCCATCACCGGCGGCATCGGTTTGGCGCCCAGCGCAAACATCAACACCGCCCGCACCTTCCCGTCGATGTTCGAACCGGTGCACGGTTCAGCCCCCGACATCGCGGGCCAGGGCATCGCTGATCCGACCGCGGCCATCTCGTCGATGGTGCTGTTGCTGAACCACCTGGGACGCCATGACGACGCCGCACGCATCGAGGCCGCTGTCACCGCAGACATCATCGAGCGGGGCGACGCCAAGCGTTCCACCAGCCAGATCGGTGCAGCGATCCTCGAACGGGTAACCGGCTGAGCACCGCAGCCAGCCAGGCGACCGGTCCGACCCGGCTGACCTGTGAAAGCCAGGAACGGATCCGGGTGGCCGGAGTGCGCCAACGCTCGCCCTGACTGGTGATTGTTCCCTTAGAGTTGAACCAGTTACGCCCACCGGCAAGAAAGGTGCACTCACATGGCCCTGATGGACAAACTCCGTGGCGAGTTCGTTGACATCATTGAGTGGCTGGAGGATTCGCGGACGCTGATGGCGTGGCGTTTCCCCCGCTACCAGAACGAGATCAAGCAAGGCGCGCAGTTGATCGTCCGTGAGGGCCAACTGGCGATCTTCGTCTACCAGGGCCAGCTCGCTGACGTGTTCGGCCCCGGTACCTACACCCTGAACACCCAGAACCTGCCGATCATGTCGACCATCCAGGGCTGGAAGTACGGTTTCAACAGCCCCTTCCGCTCTGAGGTCTACTTCATCAACATGCGGCCGGTCACCGACCTGCGCTGGGGCACCCCCAACCCGATCACCCTGCGCGACCCCGATTTCGGCCTGGTCACGGTGCGCGCCAACGGCCTGTGCGTGATCCGCGTTCAGGACCCGGTCATCTTCATGCGCAAGGTGGTGGGCACCGATTCACAGGTGGACGTCGCAGAGATCACCGAACTGATGCGCCGCGAGATCTCGACCTCGCTGTCAGACCTGGTGCTGCAGACCGGTGCCGGTGCGATCGACCTGCAGGGCCACCAGACCCGCCTGTCGGAGAAACTGCGTGAGATCGTCGGCCTGAAGATCGACGACGAGTACGGGCTGGCCATCGATTCGATCAGCATGACCGTCAGCCTGCCCGAGGAGATCCAGCAGGCGATCAACCGGGGCGCCGCCAAGGGTGCCGAGGATTCCGGGTGGTTGCACCGGCTGGACGATATGGGCAAGTACACCCAGGCCAAGCAGGGTGAGGCGATGGTCACTGCCGCCGGCAATCCCGGCGGTGGCGGTGCCATGGGCGGCATGCTGGGCGCCGGAATGGGGATGGCGCTGGGCCAGCAGATGGGTCAGCAGATGAACCAGCAGCAGGCCCAGCAACAGGCCGCTCCCCCGCCGCTGCCGGCCGGCCAGAGTTTCCACGTGGCACTCGATGGCGCAGCGGCTGGTCCCTTCCCGATAACCCAGCTGGGCGAACTGGCTGCATCGGGCCGGCTGACCCGGGACACCCTGGTATGGGCGGCTGGTCAGGCCGATTGGCAGCCCGCAGGGCAGGTTGCGGCACTGCAGCAGCTCTTCCAGGCGCCGCCCCCGCTGCCCGGAGCCAGCCCCACCAATCCCTAGTCGCCGATGAACCAGCGTCCTGATCAGAGCCCGCCCCCGCTGCCCTCCAATGGCGGCGGGGGCGGTGCTGCGACACCCGAGCAGGTTCCCAGCCCGAACCCGGCACCCGAGCACGCAGTGCTGCACGTCACCCAGCAGACGCGCACCTATCCGTGCCCCAATTGCGGCAGCACACTGCTGTTCGACGCCGACGCACAGGCCCTGTTGTGCCCGAGTTGCGGCACTACCGCCGCGATCTCTGCTGAAGTGGCCCGACCGGCCAGCATCGCAAAACGTGATCTGCAAAGCACCATGCAGCAACTGGCCGCACTACAGGCCGACGCCAGCACCCAACTGTCGGGCGACAAAGAGACGGTCTGCCAGAACTGCGGTGGGCACACCCTGTTCTCTGGCACATTGACCGCGGTTCGTTGCCCCTATTGCAATACCCCGATCCAGCGCGATGACGTGCACGAAGCACCCACGCGGTTGCCCGTCGACGGCGTGCTGCCGCTGCGGATCAGCCAGCGCAACGCCAGTGAACGCATCGAGGCATGGATCAATTCACGCCGGTTCGCCCCGAACGCATTCAAGAAGTACCGCGAGATCGGCAGCTTCACCAGCATCTACCTGCCGTACTTCAGCTATGACGCGGCCACCACTACCCGGTACACCGGGCGTCGCGGCATCCACCGCACCCAGCACTACACCAACTCCAAAGGTGAACAGCAGACCCGCATCGTGACCGACTGGTATCCCGCCTCCGGCGTGGTCGACAACGGTTTCGAGGACGTCACCGGGCATGCCAGCCACGGACTGGACGATGACAAGATCACCGCACTGGAGCCGTGGCCGATGGACTATTCGCACCCCTACTCCCCGCAGTTCACTGCAGGGCACCTGAGCCGAATGTACGACCTGGACGCCTCCCAGGTGTTCGGCCGGCGGGTGCAGCCCAGGATGGAATCGATCATCGACCACACCATCCGCTCCGACATCGGCGGCGATGAGCAGCAGATCTTCAGCCGTGACATCAGGTGGTTGATGATCAGGTTCAGCCAGTTGATGCTGCCGGTCTGGATGCTCACGGTCACCTACAAACAAAAGCCCTTCCAGGTGGTCATCAATGGCGTCACCGGTGAGGTGCAGGGCCGCCGGCCGTGGAGTGCGGTGAAGATCACGCTGGCCGTGCTCGCCGCCCTGATCGTCATCGCTGTCATCTACCTGGTGTACGTGACCTATTTCGAGGGCTGAGCCGCGCCTCTGGCCACGGGCTGGTCGTCAAACAAGAAACAACCGCGTTCCCACCCGACTGGGCGGAAACGCGGTTGTGCGCGGCTTGCTGATGCGGCGGTCAGGTTGCCGGGATGTCCTCCGCCGCCTGGTCGACGCCCGGTGCGGTCTGGGTCCCGATGTACTTTTCGGCCAACTGGCCCAGGTCGACCCCGGTGGTGTCCTTGAGCAGTTGCACCGTCTGCACGACACCGTTGGTGACCTGCTTGGGCAACTGCCCCGCGCCATCGGTCGAGATCACCGTCAGCGTCTCGATATTGTTCATCGGTGCTGCCACCTGCTCGGCGATCTGCGGCAGCGCGGTCATCAGCATCTCGATGACGGCGGCCTCGTTGTAGCGTCCGTAGGCGTCGGCCTTCTTGTTCATGGCCTCGGCCTCGGCCTGGCCGGTGGCCAGGATGGCGTCCGCCTTCGCCTCACCCTCGGCGCGGATGGCGTCTGCCTCAGCGATACGGCGGGCCTTCTCGGCCTCACCACGCTTGGCGCCCTCGATGGCCTCGGCCTCAGCCAGTGCGGTACGCCGCGACTTCTCACCGACACCGGTCAGGCGGGCCTGCTCGGCGTTCGCCTCGGCGCGCGCGATGGATGTCGCCTTGTCTGCCTCGGCCTGGAAGATTGCCGAATTGCGGCGTCCCTCGGCCTCGGTCTCTACGCGGTAGCGAGCTGCATCGGCCGGCTTGCGGACCTCGGAGTCGAGCCGGCGATCGGTAAGTGCTGCCTGCCGGACGGCGACCTTCTCCTGCTCGGTGAGGATCGCCTGGTCGCGGTCGGCCTGGGCCAGCGGCCCGGACGCGGCGGCCTGCGCGTTGGCAGCATCGGTCTCGGCCTTGATCTCGGCCTGCTTCAGCATAAGTTCACGCTCACGGACGGCGATCAACTGCTGGGCATTGATGCGGGCCTGCTCCGCCTCCTGACGGGCCTCGGCCTCGGCAATGGCTGCGTGCTGCTGCACCTTGGCGGCCTCGGGGCGACCCAGGTCGTTGAGGTAGGTGCCGTCATCGGTGATGTCCTGGATCTGGAAGGTATCCAGCACCAGGCCCTGCCCGGTCAGTGAAGCCTCTGACTCGTCGGCGACCCGCTGGGCGAATGCGGCGCGATCACGGATGATCTGCTCAACCGACAGTGACCCGACGATCGAACGCAGCGAACCGGCCAGGGTTTCCTGGGTGAAGGTCTCGATCTCGGACTGCTGGACCAGGAAGCGCTGGGCCGCAGCACGGATCGAATCCTCGTTGCCGCCGACCTTGACGATGGCCACGCCCTCAAGGTTCAGCTTGATGCCCTGCCCGGACACCGCTCCCCTGATCTGCACCGAGATGCGGCGGCTCGACAGGTCCATGATGAACAGTCGCTGGATGAACGGGATGACGAACACTCCGCCGCCCATCACGACCTTCTGGCCGGACAGGTCGCTGGAGATCTCACCGGTTTCCGGGTTGCGGACTTCCCTGCCCTTGCGGCCTGTGACGATGAATGCCTCGTTTGGCCCAGCCACCTTGTAGCGGCTGGCGACCAACAGGCCGATCAGCACTATAAGGACGACCAATCCGACGATCGCTATGACGATGGGATTGAAGATCATCAGTTGCGTTCTCCTTTGTGCAGTTTGACTTGGCATCAACAGTACAAGACGTGCGGGGCAGCGCTTTCCGGGCGTCTTTCACCGGGCGCTCGCCCGGAAATCCCCGCTCAGGCCTCAAGGATTCCGCTGCTGCCCGAGCCCAGCGCATCCACCGGGGTCACCTCGACCGAGGTGGCCGACAGGACACCTGAGACCCATACCCGGGCTCCAGGGTCCAGGGGCACTGGCGCCTTCGCGTTCATCATGTAGGTGTGCCCGCGGTGGTTGATGCGTACCTGACCGTAGCCATCCTGTGGGACAGCAGTGATCACCAGTGCCTCGACCCCGATCAACCACTTGGTGCTGGGGGCCACATCAGCACCCTGGCGGCGTAACACCGAAGTCAGTTTGCCGGCCATCCAGCCCAGCAGCACACCGATGGCCAGCCCGACCACGATGGCGATCACCATGTTGCCGGTGAGCCCCAGCCCGAGCGCCCCACCGAAACCGAAGCCGCCCAGCAGGCCGGCGATGCCAGCGGTCGAGAAGATGTCGGAATCCAGGGCATCCAGACCGTCCAGCGCATCGAGCGCGTCCAGACTGAGCACCCCTTCAAAGAGGTCACCCAGTACGAGCGCCAGCACCAGCAACAGGATGCCGGCACCGCCGATGATGAAGAAGACGGTCAAAACAACTCCTTGGCTGTGGTGGCCCCATAGTAGTGGGGGGGGGGGGGGCCACCACCGGGGGGTGGGGGGCCGCGGGGCCCATATGTT
>JBMNPP010000090.1:0-10588 GCA_050943675.1 Brooklawnia sp. | reverse complement strand
GTGCCACCCTTGGCCATCCCCGAACGCTTCGGACGATGCTGCTTGCGGTACTTAACTCGACGTGGGATAAGCATGCTCAGGCTCCTGTGGTCTCAGTCGCGGGGGCGCCAGCGGCACCCGAATCAGGCTTGGTCGAAGCGGCCTCGGCCCGAGCGACATCGGCACGACGACGCCCACCACGATCGCGGCCCTCCCCGCGACCCTCGCCGCGGCCCGGCCGGCGGCCGGAGCGACCACCGCGCGATGGGGCGGCCTGGCGGGCAGCCTTCTGGGCAGCACGCTCGGCGCGGGTGCCCACCACGTCACCCTTGTAGATCCACACCTTCACACCGATCCGGCCGAAAGTGGTCTTGGCCTCGTGGAAGCCGTAGTCGATGTCGGCGCGCAGGGTGTGCAGCGGCACACGTCCGTCGCGGTACCCCTCCGAGCGGCTCATCTCGGCGCCACCCAGCCGGCCTGAACAACGCACCCGGATGCCCTGGGCACCAGCGCGCATCGCGGTCTGCTGGGCCTTGCGCATCGCACGCCGGAAGGCCACGCGGGCGCCCAACTGCTCGGCGATCCCCTGCGCAACCAGCTGGGCATCGGTCTCGGGGTTGCGCACCTCGAGGATGTTCAGCTGGATCTGCTTGGCGGTCATCTTCTCCAGCTCGGCGCGGATACGCTCTGCCTCGGCACCGCTACGGCCGATGACGATGCCCGGCCGGGCGGCATGCAGGAAGATGGTGATGCGCTCACTGCGCCGTTCGATCTCGATCGAGCTGAGCCCAGCACGTTCGAGGTTCTTGCGCAGGTACTTGCGGATTCGGTCGTCCTCACCCACGAACTCTGCATACTGCTTGTCGGCATACCACCGGGATGTGTGGTCAGTCGTCACGCCGAGGCGGAAGCCGATCGGGTTGATCTTTTGTCCCATGCTCAGGCCTCCTTCTCGTCAGTCTTGGCGTCCACTGTCCTGGTATCTGCCTTCTTCGCGTCGGTCTTCTTGGCGTCAGTCTTCTTCTGGCTCTTCTTCGCCTCGGCCTTGTCGACCTTCGGCTTCGGCTGCTCAGCCGGAGCGTGCGGCTCGACGACGACCGTGATGTGGCTGGCGCGCTTGTAGATGCGGCTGGCCGAGCCCTTGGCCCGCGGACGGATGCGGCGCATGGTCACGCCCTCGTCCACGAAGGCCTGCGAGATGTACAGGTCGTCGGCGCGCAACTGCTCGGTGTTCTCGGCGTTGGCCACTGCAGAGGCCACCACCTTGTACACCGGCTCACTGGCGGCTTGCGGGGCGAAGCGGAGGGTGTTGAGGGCGTCGGTAACGCCCATCCCCCGCACCAGGTCGACGACCCGGCGCACCTTCATCGGGCTCATCCGGACGTGCCGGGCGATGGCATACGAGCCGGGCCGATCGCCGAGCAGGGCAAGGCGACGACTGGGTCGCACACTGTGATTGCTCATTGTCGAATCAGTTCCTTGTCTGCGGCTCAGCGCCGGCGGGCTTTCTTGTCGTCCCTCACATGGCCCCGGAAGGTGCGCGTGGGCGCAAACTCCCCGAGCTTGTGACCGATCATCGCCTCGGTGATGAACACCGGGACATGCTTGCGACCGTCATGCACCGCAATGGTGTGGCCGAGCATGTCGGGAATGACCATCGATCGCCGTGACCAGGTCTTGATCACGTTCTTGGATCCCTTTTCGTTCTGGGCATCGACCTTCTTGGCCAGGTGCTCGTCTACGAACGGGCCCTTCTTCAAGCTGCGTGGCATCTCTCAGGCTCCCAATCAGCGCTTCTTGCCGGACTTGCGGCGACGGACGATCATTTTGTTGCTGGCCTTGTTCTTGTCCCGGGTGCGGCCCTCGAGCTTGCCCCATGGGCTCACCGGGTGACGCCCACCAGAGGTCTTGCCCTCGCCACCACCATGCGGGTGGTCGTGCGGGTTCATGACCACACCGCGGACGGTGGGCCGGACACCCTTCCAGCGCATCCGGCCGGCCTTGCCCCAGTGGATATTGGCCTGCTCGGCGTTGCCCACCCCGCCGACAGTCGCGCGGCAGCGCACGTCGACCATGCGCATCTCGCCCGAGGGCATGCGCAGGGTGGCCATCTTGCCCTCGCGGGCGACCAGCTGGATCTCAGCGCCAGCCGAGCGCCCCATCTTGGCCCCGCCACCGGGTCGCAGCTCCACCGCGTGCACCGTGGTGCCGACGGGGATATTGCGCAGCGGCAGGTTGTTGCCGGGCTTGATATCGGCCTGCGCCCCGGCCACCACGGTCATTCCCTGCTTCAACCCGGCCGGTGCGATGATGTAACGCTTCTCACCGTCGACGTAGTGCAGCAGCGCGATGCGCGCGGTGCGGTTGGGGTCGTACTCGATGTGTGCGACCCTGGCCGGCACACCATCCTTGTCGTAACGCTTGAAATCGATCAGGCGGTAGGCCTGCTTGTGGCCGCCACCGATATGGCGCGTAGTGATGCGTCCCTGGTTGTTGCGCCCACCAGTCTTCGACTTGGGGGCCACCAGCGACTTCTCCGGGGCCGAACGGGTGACCTCGGCGAAGTCGGAGACGCTCGCACCGCGGCGACCTGGTGTGGTCGGCTTGTACTTGCGAATAGCCATTGTCTCTTCGTTTCCTCGTCGTTCAGGCCGTTGGGCCCTGGAAGATATCGATACGGTCACCTGGGGCGACGCTGATGATTGCCCGCTTGGTGTTTACGCGCCGGCCCATACCGAAGCGGGTGCGACGCGACTTGCCCTGGCGGTTCATGGTGTGGACGCTGAGCACCTTCACCCCGAAGACCTCCTCGACCGCGATCTTGATCTGGGTCTTGTTGGCACGTGGATCAACGATGAAGGTGTACTTGTTCTCGTCCAGCAGTTCGTAGCTCTTCTCGGACACGACCGGGGCGAGCAGGATGTCGCGGGGGTCGCGGATCTTGATCTCGCTCACTTGTCATCCTCCTGGGATTCTTCCTGGACGGCTGCGGTGCTGGCCTCTGCCACCTCGGGATCAGCCTGGGCCGGGGCCCCGACGAATGCGTCGAAGGCGGCCTGGGTGAACACCAGGGCATCGGATACGACCACGTCATAGGCATTCAACTGGTCGGCCACGATCACGTGCACACCCGGCAGGTTGCGCAGGCTCAGCCAGCCGACGTGGTCGTCGCGGTCAAGGACCACCAGGTAGCGGGTGAACTCACCCAGTCCGGCCAGCCGGGCAGCAGCCTGCCTGGTCGACGGGTTCGGGGCTTCGACGATCTGGTCGACAACGAAGATCAGGCCCTCGCGCGCGCGATCGCTCAACGTGCCACGCAGGGCAGCGGCGATCATCTTCTTGGGAGTCCGCTGGGCGTAGCCGCGCGGCTGCGGGCCGTGCGCCACGCCGCCACCGGTCCATTGGGGCGAGCGGGTCGATCCGTGCCGGGCACGGCCGGTGCCCTTCTGGCGCCACGGCTTGCGGCCACCACCGCGAACATCGCCGCGGGTCTTGGTGGCGTGGGTGCCCTGGCGGGCTGCGGCCTGCTGGGCCACCACGACCTGGTGGATCAGCGGCACGTTGGTCTCTGCGCCGAATACCTCAGCGGGCAGTTCGACCTGACCTGCCTTCTTGCCCTTGGCGTCGAGGACGTCCAACTTCAGCGTCTCGCTCACTTGGCATCACCCTTCTTGGCGGCGGTGCGGATGACCACGAGCGAACCCTTGTTGCCCGGGACAGCACCCTTCACCAGCAGCAGGCCCTTGTCGGGGTCAACTGCGTGGACGGTCAGATTCTGGACGGTGGCCCGCTCGGCGCCCATGCGCCCGGCCATCCGCATGCCCTTGAAGACCCGACCCGGGGTGGCGCAGCCACCGATCGAGCCCGGTGAGCGGTGCTTGCGGTGCGTGCCGTGGCTGGCGGTCATGCCGGCGAAGCCGTGCCGCTTCATCACACCAGCGGTGCCCTTGCCCTTGGAGACGCCAGTGACGTCAACGACATCGCCACCGGCGAAGACGTCAGCGCCGATCTCCTGGCCGATGGTGTATTCAGAGGCGTTTGAGGTGCGCAGTTCGACCAGGTGCTTGCGGGGGGTGACCCCGGCCTTGTCGAAGTGGCCGGCGACCGGCTTGGTCACCGACTTCGCGCGCAGCGCGCCAAAACCCAACTGGACCGCGGAGTAGCCGTCGGTCTCGGGGGTGCGCACCTGGGTCACCACACAGGGGCCTGCCTGGATGACGGTCACCGGGACGACCTTGTTGTTCTCGTCCCACAATTGGGTCATGCCGAGCTTGGTGCCCAGCAACCCCTTCATATTGCGTTCACTAGTCATGTCAGCAGACCTCACGGAAGCTTGATCTCGATATCGACACCAGCCGGCAGGTCGAGTCGCATCAGCGAGTCAACCGTCTTGGGGGTCGGGTCGAGGATGTCGATGAGCCGCTTGTGGGTACGCATCTCAAAGTGCTCGCGGCTGTCCTTGTCCTTGTGCGGCGAGCGAATGACGCACCACACGTTCTTCTCGGTCGGCAACGGCACAGGGCCGGCGACCTTGGCACCCGTCCGGGTGACGGTGTCGACGATCTTGCGCGCCGACGAGTCGATGACCTCATGGTCATAGGCCCGAAGCCTGATGCGGATCTTTTGTCCCGCCACGGTTGTTCCTTCTACTCGTCCCTGCTACGTCAGTAACCGGATGGTTCCGGTGACTTGCTGTCCAGCGGAATCGTCGGCGGTTTCCCGGCCATTTTCTCCCACTATCACTGCTTGTCAATGCCGTGTTGCTCGACCCCCGAGGTCGGGCGTGTCGCGCACAGTTCACCGCACAAATTTCAGACCCTCTATGTAGATGCCTGCCAGTCTGCAGAGGCCACCCGCAAGTGTCCGGCTGCACAGTGGGCACTGCCCACGTCCAACTGGGTGCGGCTCCCGCGGCGGCCTCGCCACCTTCCAGAAGCCTGCCCCCGGCACCGTTGCGCGCGCTACGCGCACAATGACCCCAAGGGAGCAACCTGTAAATGATCGCACGACCAGCCGCAGGTTTCAAATCGGGGTTTCCACTGCCTCACAGCTGCCGGCGCAGGGCAGCCAGCCGGGCCAGCGACGAGTCACGTCCCAGGATCTCCATCGACTCAAACAGTGGCGGAGAGACCTGCTCGCCCGAGATAGCGACCCGCACCGGACCGAAGGCGAAGCGCGGCTTGAGCCCCAGACCGTCGACCAGTCCAGCGCGCAGTGCGGCCTGGATGCCCTCGGTGGCCCACTGGTCCAGCCCGCTCAGCGCCTCGATGGCGGCATCGATGACCTGGGCGGCCTCCGGCCTCAACTTGGCCAGCGCATCCGGATTGACCTGCAAGTCGTGGTCGGCGGTGAACAGGAACTGGATCTTCGGCAGTGCCTCGGCCAGGGTGATCAGCCGTTCGGCGATGAGCGGTGTTGCGGACGCCACAATCTGCCGGCCGTCCGGTGGCACCTGGGCCCACTGGCCACTGGCCAACGCGTGCTGGACGATGCGTTCGGCCAGTTCATCGCTCGGCAGTGCGCGGATATACAGCCCATTCAGCCAGTCCAGCTTCTTGGTGTCGAAGATCGGGCCAACCGTGGAGACCTTGCCCCAATCGAAATCAGCGACGAACTCATCGAACGTGGTGACCTCCTGTTCGCCATCGGCCGGCGGATACGCGAGCAACTGCAGAAAATTGCGCAGGGCCTCGGGCAGGTAGCCCTGCTCGCGGAACCACATCAGCCGGGCGGCGGGGTTCTTGCGTTTTGAGATCTTTGACTTGTCCGGATTGCGCAACAGAGGCATGTGAGCGTACTGCGGCTCGGTCCAGCCCAGCCACTGGTAGAGCAGCCGGTGCTTGGGTGTTGAACTGATCCATTCCTCGCCTCGCACCACAGTGGTGATGCCCATCAAGTGGTCGTCGACCACCACCGCCAGGTGGTAGGTCGGGAAGCCATCGGCCTTGAGGATCACCTGGTCGTCCGGCATCGGCGCACGCACCTCACCCCGGATCAGGTCGGTGAAGGTGAGCGGTGGATCAGCGGGGATCAACATGCGCACCACGGGGGTCTGCGAAAACCCGGGCAGCTCCGCCCGCTGCTCGCGGGTCAGACCGTGGCACATGCGGTCATAGCCGGTGTCTGCCTGCTTGCTCGCCTGTTGCTCGGCGCGCATCTGGGCAAGGCGCTCAGCCGAACACCAGCAATAGTAGGCGTGGCCGGCCTCAATGAGCTGTTCTGCGTAGGGCCGGTAGGTCCCAAGCCGCTCCGATTGTTTGTAGGGCGCGTGCGGGCCACCAACCACGGGGCTCTCGTCAGCGTCCAGGCCCAGCCAGGCCAGCGAGTCGTAGATCTGCTGCTCAGAGCCCTCAACGAACCTGGCCTGGTCGGTGTCCTCGATCCGCAGGACGAACGCGCCACCGGTCTTGCGGGCCCACGCCTTGTCGAACAGGGCCATGTAGGCGGTGCCGACGTGCGGGTCACCGGTCGGGCTGGGGGCAACACGGGTACGAGCTGGAGTGGTCACGTTGACACAGCCTAGCCGCACTCCATCAGCCGCTCGTCGCCAGATGCTGCCAACGCTCCCCTGCGCGCTCGGCAGCCGCTAACGTTGCGGCATGCGAGTACAAGATGTGATCAAGCGAAAGGGTCACGAGGTTGTCGTGATCGAGTCGGCCGCTTCGATTGCCGACATGCTCAGCCTGATGGCCACCCACAACATCGGTTCGGTAGTGGTGGTCGATGACGGGCGTCTGGTGGGTATCGTTTCTGAGCGCGACATCGTGCACGCGATCACCCTCGCCGAGGTGGACATCCGGCCCCATCCGGTACACACCATCATGAACACCGAGGTACTGGTGTGCACCGTGGACGACGACACCGCAGATCTGGCTGCCACCATGACCGAGCACCGTATTCGGCACCTGCCGGTTACCGATGAGCACGGCAAGTTGCTGGCGATCGTCTCCATCGGCGACGTCGTGAAGGCCCGGCTGGATACCCTCCAGGATGAGCGTGACCACCTGATCAACTACGTCCAGCAGGAGCCCACCGGCTCCCAGCGTGCCGGCTGGCCCCACTAACCGGGTGTGATCAACCGCCACAACAGCCACAGGCTCCACAGCAGGACAGCCACCAGCAGCGCCAGGGTGCCAACCACCAGCGCCAAGGCGACGGTCAAGTAGACCACCGAGCCCTGGCGGGTGTGCTGCCGGTCGTCCAGGGTCTGTTGCAGCAGCCTGACATTCTTGCGGTTGGCCCGGTGGGCGAAGTCGAGGAAGTCACCCAGGCCCGGCACCATGCCCAGCAGTGCGTCCACACCCAGGTTCAACCCCATCCGGGCCAACACCGGCAACGGCACCCGGTTGCGCACGGCGTCCAGCAGGATCACCCCGCCAACAGTCGTCGTCGAGGCGTCACCAACACCGGGAATCAATCCGATCAGTGCATCCAGACCGAGCCCCAGGTTCGTGCCCGGGATACGCACCAGATCATCCAGTAGCCAGGCCAGCCGCTGGCTGGTACGCCACGGCACGGGCCGGTCGCCCGAAATGATCGCCGTCGGCTCCAGGACTGGGGCTCCATCGGTTGGCTCATCTCGCATGGTTCGAGCGTAGTTGGCGCGGCTGCCCGGCCTTATCACCGAATCCCCCATTTTCCACTGCTGTCGCCCACCAGGAAACAACACTGCCCGCCCCGGATAACGGGACGGGCAGTGCAGTGTTGTCAGTTCAGGATGTCACTTGACGATCTTGGTGACACGGCCGGCGCCGACGGTGTGGCCACCCTCGCGAATAGCGAACTTGAGGCCCTCCTCCATGGCGATCGGCTTCTGCAGCACGACGTTCATGTCGGTGTTGTCACCAGGCATGACCATCTCGGTGCCCTCGGGCAGCGACACGGTGCCGGTCACGTCGGTGGTGCGGAAGTAGAACTGCGGGCTGTAGTTCGAGAAGAACGGCTTGTGACGGCCACCCTCCTCCTTGGTCAGCACGTAGACGTTGCCCTGGAACTCGGTGTGCGGCTTGGTGGTGCCGGGCTTGACGACAACCATGCCGCGCTCGACATCTTCCTTCTTGGTGCCGCGGAGCAGCAGACCGACGTTGTCACCGGCCTGGCCCTCGTCCAGGATCTTGCGGAACATCTCGACACCGGTAACGGTGGTGGTCTGGGTGTCCTCAAGGCCAACGATCTCGACGGTCTCACCGGTCTTGACCATGCCCCGCTCGATCCGGCCGGTCACCACGGTGCCACGACCGGTAATGGTGAACACGTCCTCGACGGGCATCAGGAACGGCTTTTCGGTCTCGCGCTCAGGCTGCGGGATGTAATCGTCGATCGCATTCATCAGCTCGAGGATCGACTCGCCCCACTTCTCGTCGCCCTGCAGCGCCGGGAAGGCAGCAACCTTGACCACCGGGCAGTCGTCGCCGTCGAACTCCTGCTCGGACAGGGCCTCACGGACCTCCATCTCGACCAGTTCGATGAGTTCTTCGTCGTCGACCATGTCGCACTTGTTCAGCGCAACGACGATCGCCGGGACGCCGACCTGGCGGGCCAGCAGGATGTGCTCGCGGGTCTGGGCCATCGGGCCGTCAGTCGCGGCGACAACCAGGATCGCGCCATCCATCTGGGCAGCACCGGTAATCATGTTCTTCACGTAGTCAGCGTGACCGGGGCAGTCGACGTGCGCGTAGTGGCGCTTCTCGGTCTGGTACTCGACGTGCGAGATCGAGATGGTGATACCACGCTGGCGCTCTTCGGGCGCCTTGTCGATCATGTCGAAAGCCGAAGCTTCGTTCAGATCAGGGTACTTCTCGTGCAGCACCTTGGTGATCGCCGCCGTCAGCGTGGTCTTGCCGTGGTCGACGTGGCCGATGGTGCCGATGTTGACGTGCGGCTTGGTCCGCTCGAACTTGGCCTTTGCCACTTGGGCTCCTTCTGGTTTTCGCCACGCTGGTTGCGTGGTACGCCTTGCTTTGACTGCGAGCTTGCCCCGCAGCGTTTGGGATTGTCCCGCCGTCCTATGGCGGACAGGACCGCGGGAAATACCCACGAACCTTACCAATTCTGGTCGGGACTTTGCACAGAGTCAAACTGAGTGGGCTCCGTTTGCCTTGCTGGCTGCCGGGGGGCCCACTTCCCCGGCAATCAGCGCTATCCCGGGTCTCAGACCTCGCCGCGGGCCTTGGCGACGATCTCTTCGGCAACCGACTTGGGCACCTCGCCGTAGGAGTCGAACTCCATGGCGTAGGTGGCCTGGCCGGACGTCTTGGAACGCAGGTCGCCCACGTAACCGAACATCTCGGCCAACGGGACCAGCGCACGGACGACCCGATTGCCATGCTGCTCGTCCATCGACTGGACTGCGCCACGGCGCGAGTTCAGGTCGCCGATGACGGTGCCCAGGAAGTCCTCCGGAGTGGTCACCTCGACAGCCATCAGCGGTTCCAGCAGTGCCGGGTCGGCCCGCCGCGCGGCCTCCTTGAAGACCATCGAGCCGGCGATCTTGAAGGCCATCTCGGATGAGTCGACATCGTGGTAGGCGCCGTCGAGCAGCGTCACCTTGATGTCCTCGACCGGGTAGCCGGCCAGCACACCGAACTGCATGGCCTCCTGGATGCCCTGATCGACCGAGGGGATGTATTCCCTGGGGATACGCCCACCGGTGACGGCATTGACAAACTCGTAGCCCTTGCCGGCCTCCTGCGGCTCCAGGCTGATGATGACCTTGGCGTACTGGCCCGAGCCACCGGTCTGCTTCTTGTGGATGTGCTCGACGTTCTCGACCTTGCGGTTCAGGGTCTCGCGGTAGGCGACCTGCGGCTTGCCGATATTCGCCTCTACGTGAAACTCCCGCTTCATGCGGTCGATCAGCACCTCAAGGTGCAGCTCACCCATGCCGGCGATGATCGTCTGACCGGTCTCCTCGTCGGTGTGCACCCGGAAGGTCGGGTCCTCCTCGGCCAGACGCTGGATCGCGGTGCCGAGTTTCTCCTGGTCGGCCTTCGACTTGGGCTCGATGGCCTGCTCGATGACCGGATTGGGGAACTCCATCGACTCCAGGATGACCGGGGCCGACTGGGCGCACAGCGTGTCGCCGGTACCGGTCTGCTTCAGTCCCATCACCGCACAGATGTTGCCAGCGGGGATGAACGGCACTTCCTGCCGCTTGTTGGAGTGCATCTGGTAGATCTTCCCGATGCGTTCCTTCTTGCCGGTGACCGAGTTCAGAACCTGGCTGCCCGATTCCAGCATCCCGGAGTAGACCCGCACATAGGTCAGCCGGCCCAGGTGCGGGTCGGCAGCGATCTTGAAGGCCAGGGCGCTCAGCGGCTCGTCCTTGCTGGGCCTGCGCTCGATGATGGTCGTCTCGTCGCCGGGCTTGAAGCCCTCGATGGCCGGTACGTCCACCGGTGCCGGCAGGTAGTCGATGACAGCGTCCAGCACCAGTTGGATGCCCTTGTTCTTGAACGACGTGCCACAGACAACTGCGGTGAAGGCGTTGGCCAGCACACCGCGGCGCACGGCCGCCTTCAACTGCTCGACAGTGGGCTCGATGCCCTCCAGGTAGAGCTCCATGAGTTCGTCGTCGTGCTCGGCGACGGTTTCGAGCATCTCGGCACGG
>JBMNPP010000089.1:0-10712 GCA_050943675.1 Brooklawnia sp. | reverse complement strand
CGCTGCGGTGCTCGCCGGTGACCTGCCGACCTTCTCCGGTCTGGAGCGGTACCGCACCCCTGATGCAGATGAGGTGCTCGCGGCCTGGCGCGAGTTGATCGTGGCTGTCCAGGCTGTGCCCGGCATCGCGCAGGTCTGGCTGCATTCCTGTGCTCCGGGGCTCGACCCGGACTTGTTGATGCGTGCAGGCTTCGACGGGCTGGCAGTCGAGTCGCGGCACCTGGACCTGGACGTGGCCGGCGACTGGCTGGATGCCGGCCGCACCCTCGCCCTTGGTGTGGTGCGCACCGATCAGCCACAGGTGCCCGGGGTGGATGAGATCACGCGGTCGGCGCTGGAGCCGCTGCGGCGGTTGGGGGTCGATCCGGTGACCGCGGCTGACCGGGTGGTGCTTACCCCGGCTTGTGGATTGGCGGGGTGGTCGATGCGTGATGCCGCAGCCATCCTGGACAGGCTTGGCCAGGCGTCGGGACTGGTGGCCGAACAGTTGCAGGGCTCGGCGACGTAGAGTGGGCCCCATGCGTCGCATCACGGAAGGTATCCGGCACATCTTCAGCGACCTCAACCTCAACGGCGACACCCCGGTGCGGGTGCAACCCAACCTCGGTGAGTGGTCTCCGCTGCGGGTACCCACCACTGCGCAGAAGAAGCGGGCCCGATTCACGGTGAGCTTCGCCGCAGTCGGTGCGTCGGTGGCGTTGTTCGTGCTGGGCGACTTCTTCTACAAGACGTTGATGGGGATCAGTTGATCAACCGGTCAAATACACCGGCAAGCAGCAGCGCCAACCCGACATAACGGGCCACGAACCCCAAGGTCATGAAGATCGAGAACACTGCGTAGTTGAGCCTTGTGGTGGCTGCCAGGATCGTCGTGGGGTAGTTGGGTGGCAGGCTCAACGATCCGGACAGGAACAACCCCAGGGGGCCCCAGCGTGGATGCTCCACCAGTCGGGTACCCCAGGTGACCAGTTGCGACCAGGTACGGCGCAACCGTCCCGGTGCAGGTGGGTTGGTCGGGGCGTTGCGGCGCCTGATGATGGGCAGTCGTCGGCCCTGCCGGACGGCCTGAAAGAGGATGGACTTGCCCACCCCCTGACCGGCACCCAGGCCCAGACCGACGGCCACCGGCCCAATCAGGTTGGTGGCCAACGCTGCGATGATGAGTGCCTCACCGTTGACCACCGGGACCACCGAGCCGATGACCCCATAGCCGAAGGCGAGCAGCAGTTGCCACCAGAAGCCGTCGGTCATGGAGCCAGTTTGTCAGCGGCGCACCGGAACCGGGTCCCGGCGCCCCGGGATTCGCCGATTCGCCCGGCAACCCGGGCAGGTGTTCCGGTCAGGGCAGCAATGAGATGAGGGTCTGCAGTCGGTGCAATTCCGGTTCCAGGAAGGCTGGTCCGCCCTGGCGCCCCATGATCGCCAGTCCACCGTTGGCGTTCGGTACCACGGCGGCGATGACCTCCCCCCAGCCCGGTGCCCAGTCCTCGGGCAGTTCGACAGCGTGCAACTCGTCGAGGGGTTCGAGTTCGGCCAACTGGTCGACCGCGAGTTCGGGGGCGTGTGGGGTGCCCCACAACTGCTGCAGGTCATCCAGGCAGCCCAGGATCATCCACTGGCAGTGGAACAGCATCGGCAGGTGTTCGAAGAGCAGATCAACAGCGTGCGGTGAATCGGCCAGCACCTGGTTGACCAGTTCGCTCTCGGTGATGAGGTCCCATTGGTCAGGGCAGTGCGAGACCCAAATGACCTTCGCGCCCAGGTGCGGGGCAAAGGCGGACACCACTGAGTCGAGCAGGATGCCCGGTGGCAGGTCGCAGACGAAGTCGTCGACGACCTGGCCGTTGTGGTTGCGGCCCACGATGCGCACCGAGACGATGTCGGCCCCTGCTGAGCCGATCGCCGTGGCGACCTTCCCCAGGGAGCCCGGCTGGTCTGGCATTTGGACACGCAACAAGATCATCACGAATCCAACTTTGCCAAGCCGGGAAAATCTTCGGACGTCCCGGCCCTGCGGATCAAGCCGTGACAAGCCCACGACCGGCACGGGACCGGGCCCATGCGTCGGCAGCCAGTACCACCGGCACGCTGAGGCCGACATCGGCCACATGACGGGCACCCGGCTCATCGCTGGTGCCGGCCAGGTGCTCGGCCACGATCTGGCTCACGGTGTCGACGATGCCCAGGAAGGACAGTTTCCCTTCACAGAAGGCGTCGACGCAGACCTCGTTGGCCGCATTGAACACAGCCGGTGCGGTGCCGCCGGCCCTGCCGCAGTGCCTGGCCAGCTCGACGGCTGGGAAGGCCTGGTCGTCCAGTGGCTCGAAATGCCATTGGCGGGGACGGCTCCAGTCGTAGCCCGGGGCGGCCTCGGGGATCCGCTGTGGCCAACCCAGCGCCAGCGCGATCGGCAACCGCATATCGGGTGGACTGGCCTGGGCGATCGTGGCCCCATCGACGAACTCGACCATCGAATGCACGTCGCTGGTGGGATGCACCACGACCGTGATGTCGTCCAGGTCCATCCCGTAGAGCAGTGCCGCCTCAAGCAGTTCAAGGCCCTTGTTGACCAGGGTGGCCGAATTGATGGTGATGACCCGGCCCATATTCCACGACGGGTGGGCCAGCGCCTGCTCCGGGGTGACGGTGGTGAGCTCTGCGCGGCTGCGTCCCCGGAAGGGCCCCCCGGAGGCGGTCAGGATCAACCTGCGAACCTCGCTGCGAGAGCCACTACGCAGTGCCTGCAGGAGTGCGGAGTGTTCGGAATCGACCGGGATCAGCTGGCCGGGGGCAGCCGCTTCGGTCACCAGGCGGCCACCGATCACCAGGGATTCCTTGTTGGCCAGCGCAAGCTGGGTGCCGGCCTGCAGGGTCGCCAGGGTCGGGCCCAAACCAGCCGCCCCGGTGATGGCGTTGAGCACCACATCGCAAGGAGTTGCAGCCAGCACTTCATTGCCGTCCGCGGTGAGCAGTTCCGGGGTGTCATCGCCCAGCCGGTCACGCAGCCCCTGGGCGGCCTGCTCGGTGGGCACCGCGACTGTGCGCGGAGTGAACTGCCGCACCTGACCGGCCAGCAGATCAAGCTGCCCACCGCCCGCCGACAGGCCCAGCACCCGGAACCGATCACGGTTTCGGTCGATCACATCAAGGGTCTGGGTTCCGATGGAGCCAGTGCTGCCGAGGATCACCACATCACGCATGGCCCAAGTCTGGCATGAGCTGTCGTCGGTACGCCCTAAGATGAGGTGCTGTCATGGCTGCTGTCCGGTGGCCATTCGCGAACAGGAGAACCCTAGTGGCGTTGACTGCCCAGGACGTGGCCCGGCTGGCTGATCTGGCCCGCATCGAGCTGTCCGAAGACGAACTCGCCCGGCTGGCGCCCCAGCTGGATGTCATCCTCGGTTCCGTGGCGAAGGTCGCGCAGGCCGTGGGCCCCGATGTGCCGCCAACCTCGCACCCGGTACCGATGACCAATGTCTTCCGCGCCGATGAACTGCGCCCGAGTTGGCCGGCAGCCATGATGCTGGGGGCAGCCCCCGACGCTGAGGACGGTCAGTTCCGGGTACCGAGGATTCTGGAGGAAGAGGTCTGATGAGCGACACCATTCGGGCCACGGCCGCCGAACAGGCCCGCCGCATCGCAGCCGGCGAGCAGAGCGCCGAAGAGATCACCCGGGCGCACCTTGACCGCATCGCTGCGGTGGACGGCAAACTGAATGCCTTCCTGTCCGTGGATGCCGAGCGGGCGCTGGCCCAGGCCCGTGCGGTTGACGCCAAGCGGGCCGCCGGCGAACCACTATCACCGCTCGCGGGGGTGCCGATCGGGGTCAAGGACCTGTTCTGCTACGACCAGATGCCCACCACAGCGGCCTCCCGCATGCTGCAGGACTGGGTGCCGCCATACAACTCGACCGTGGTCCAGCGGCTGCTGGATGCCGGACTTGTGATCCTGGGCAAGACGAACCTTGATGAGTTCGCGATGGGATCGTCCACCGAGACCTCGGCCTTCGGGCCCACCCTCAACCCCTGGGACACAACACGGGTGCCGGGTGGCTCGGGTGGCGGGTCGGCCGCTGCGCTGGCCGCTTACGAGGCACCGCTGGCGATCGGCACCGACACTGGTGGCTCCATCCGCGAACCGGCAGCAGTCACTGGCACCGTCGGTATCAAGCCGACCTATGGCGGGGTCTCGCGTTATGGCGTCATCGCCATGGCCAGCTCACTGGACCAGCCCGGCCCCTGCGCCCGCAACACGCTGGACGCTGCACTTCTGCACCAGGTAATCGGTGGCTACGATCCGGCCGACTCAACCTCCATGAACGCTCCGCTGCCCGATGTGGTGGCTGCTGCCCGGAAGGCTGACATCAAGGGGCTGCGGGTGGGAGTCGTCAAGGAGTTCAGCAACGCCGGTTATGAGCCCGGTGTAGAGGCCCGCTTCAGGGAGGCCGTCGAATTGCTGGCCGAGTTGGGTGCCGAGGTCCGCCAGATCAGTTGCCCCAGCTTCGTCAATGCCATGGCCGCCTACTACCTGATCATGCCGGCCGAGGTGAGCAGCAATATGGCCCGTTATGACGGCATGCGCTATGGGCTGCGGGTTGGCGATGACGGTGCAGCCACTGCCGAACAGGTGATGCGGGCCAGCCGCTCCGCCGGATTCGGAGACGAGGTGAAGCGCCGCATCATCCTGGGGACCTATGCGCTTTCGGCCGGGAACTACGACCAGCATTACGGGGCCGCCCAGCGGGTGCGCACCCTGGCCATCCGGGATTTTCAGGCGGCCTTCGCCGAGTGCGATGTGCTGATATCGCCAGCCACACCTTCAACGGCCTTCAAGATAGGCGAACGGATCGACGACCCGTTGGTCATGTACACCGCCGACTTGTGCACCATCCCGGCAAACCTGGCCGGCAACGCAGCAGCGAGCTTCCCGATCGGGTTGTCACCGGACAACGGCATGCCGGTGGGCCTGCAGGTGATGGCGCCCTCGATGGCTGACGACCGCCTCTACCTGTTGGGTGGCGCCCTCGAGGCTGCACTGAACGATCGCTGGGGCGGGCCGCTGCTCGACCAGGCACCGGCACTTGAGGAGGTTGGCCGATGAGCGTCGAATTGATGGACTACGACGAGGCGATGGCGCGTTTCGACGTCGCACTGGGTCTCGAGGTGCATGTCGAACTCGACACCAACTCGAAGATGTGGTGCGGCTGTACCACTGCGTTCGGTGGTGCACCCAACTCGCACACCTGCCCGGTCTGCCTGGGGCTGCCCGGTTCGCTGCCCGTGGTCAACCAGCAGGCCGTGGAATCGGCGATCCGGATCGGTCTGAGCCTGGGCTGCCAGATCGCCGAGTGGTGCCGCTTTGCGCGGAAGAACTACTTCTACCCGGACATGGCCAAGAACTACCAGCTGTCCCAGTATGACGAGCCACTTTGCTTCGACGGTGAGGTCAGTCTCGAGGTGGCCGACCAGACCTTCGTGATTCCCATCGAACGGGTCCACATGGAAGAGGACGCCGGCAAGTCAACCCACATGGGTGGGGCGGGCCGGATCCATGACGCCGAGTACTCCCTGCTCGACTACAACCGCGCAGGGGTGCCGTTGATGGAGATCGTCACCCGGCCGATCCTGGGCACCGGCGAGCAGGCACCGGAGGTGGCCCGGGAATACCTGACCTTCCTGCGCGACATGATGCGCGCGCTGGGGGTCTCGCAGGCCCGGATGGAGCGTGGCAACCTGCGCTGCGACGCGAACGTCTCGCTCATGCCGAAGGGCTCGACCACCCTCGGCACCCGCACCGAGACCAAGAACGTGAACTCGCTGCGATCGGTAGAGGCAGCCTTGCGTTACGAGATCAGCAGGCAGGCAGCAGTGCTGGCCTCGGGCGGCCGGGTCGTCCAGGAGACCCGGATGTGGCATGAAGAGGGGTATACCACCCCGGGCCGCTCGAAGGAGACGGCCGAGGACTACCGATACTTCCCGGAGCCCGACCTGGTGCCAGTGGCACCCAGCCGGGAATGGGTCGCGCAATTGCGGGCCACCCTGCCCGAACCACCGGCCGAACGCCGGGCCAGGCTGCACACTGAGTGGGGCTTCACCGACCTCGAGATGCGCGACATAAACAACACCGAGGGCGCCATCGACCTGATCGAGGCCACCGTGGCGGCCGGCTCAACCCCGGCAACCGCACGAAAGTGGTGGCTGGGCGAGCTCGCCCGGCGCGCAAATGAGGCGGGTGGCGCACTGGAGGCCGTGGGCATGAGTCCAGCCCAGGTGGCCGCACTGCAGGACCTCGTCGACGAAGGAACCCTCACCGACAAACTGGCCCGCCAGGTCATCGATGGAGTGGTCAGCGGTGAGGGCGAACCGGCCGAGGTGGTCCAGGCGCGCGGGCTGGCAGTGGTCTCCGACGATGGCGCGCTGGGCGCCGCTATCGATGATGCGATCGCTGCCAACGCAGATGCAGCGCAGAAGGTACGGGACGGTCGGGTGCAGGCAGCCGGCGCGCTGATCGGCGCGGTGATGAAGGCCATGAAGGGGCAGGCAGATGCTGCCCGGGTGCGGGAGTTGCTGCTCGAAAAGCTCACCTGAGCGATGGAGGAGGACCTCAGGGGCCTGCTGGATCGGCGGCTGGCCACCCAGCGGTTGACCGGTGCACCGGCCGGGGTGGCTGACTGTGTGCGCGAGGGGTTGGCGGTGCAATCCCAGGACCCTGGTACCGCCAGGTGGTCGTTGGGCATGCGTGCGGACTGTGACGATGCCCAGGTCAGGCAGGCGGTCGACAGCGGCCAGATAGTGCGGGCGCATGTGATGCGTCCGACCTGGCACTATGTGCACCGCGACGACCTGCGCTGGCTGCAGCAGTTGACCGGGGCACGGATGGCCGGCTCGATGCCGGCCCGCCACCGCCAACTCGGTGTGACACCACAAGTGACCGAGGTGGCACTGGGCATCCTGCAGCGTGAACTCAGCGGAGGGACCCACCTGACCCGCAAGCAATTGACCCCGATGCTGCCCCGGACCGGGGCACCCCACGGCCAGGTTGTGGGGCACCTGTTGATGCTGGCTGAAGCCTGCGGGCTGGTTTGTTCTGGTTGCCTGATCAACGGCGGACACAGCTATGCACTGGCTGACGAGTGGCTCCCCGCCGGATCGGGACGATTCGACGCCGACCAGGCGACCCGAGAACTGGTGCGACGATTCTTCATCGGGCACGGCCCCGCCAGCGTCAAGGACCTGGCGCGCTGGAGCAGGCTGACGATGCGGCAGATCAGGTCGTCACTGGCAGAACTGGAGTTCGGCACCCTCGTCATCGACGGTGTCGAGCTCTGGTTCGATCCCGGGCAGCCCCAGGGTGCGGACGGTCAGCGCCTGCGCTCGGCCTTCCTGCTGCCGGTCTTCGACGAGGCTTTCCTGACCTACCTGAAACCGAACTTCCCGCAGAGCCCCGGCAACCCGCGGCGGGACGAACCAGGCCGATTTGGCGAGGCCGGTGGGGGACTGGCTGTGGTCGACCTGGTCAACGTGGGCATCTGGAAACGAAGCCTGGCTGGTGGTCGGCTGGTGATCCGTTTCGACATGGATCCCGGCCTGCCCGAGGGGCAACTCGAGGCGTTGAGCGCGGAGGCTGCCCGAATGGCCGCCTTCCACGGGCTGGCCGAGTTTGAAATAGCGCGTTACTGACCCGCCCGTCCCGCCATGGGGACCAGCAGGTGGCTCCTTTGGTGAGGTGGTGAAGAATGAGGCCATGCCTGCACCTGCCTCCGGATTGCCCGCTGCCATCGCCGACCGGCTCAAGCGCACTGCTGATGGCCTGGTGCCGGCTGTGGTGCAGGACGCCGGGACGGGACGGGTGCTGATGATGGCCTGGATGAATGACGAGTCGCTGGCCATGACCCTGACCACCCGGCAGGCCACCTATTGGTCACGCAGCCGCAACGAACTGTGGCGAAAGGGAGCCACCAGCGGCCACACCCAGTATGTCCGGCAGGTGGAACTCGACTGTGACGGCGACACCCTGCTGCTGCAGGTGGATCAGGTGGACGGGGCCTGTCACACCGGGAAGCACAGCTGTTTCGACGCGGGTGGGATCCTGCTTGGGGCACCAGATGACGGGGGCAAGCAGTGATGAACCCGGAGCTCATCTCGCCGGGCCTGGATGAGTTCATCGAAATGGCGGCAAGCCGGCGGGTGATCAGCATCCACGCCCGATTGCTGGCCGATGACCTCACCCCGGTGGGGCTCTACCAGCAGCTTTGCGGCCAGCGTCCCGGCACCTTCCTCTTCGAATCGGTGGAGCAGGGCCGGTGGTCACGCTGGTCATTCGTCGGGGTCAACAGCGCAGCCACCCTGATCGGTGAGCGCGGCCAGGTCAGCTGGTCAGGACGTCCGATCGTCGGGTTGCCCACCCAGGGCAGTCCCTTAAGTGTGCTGGGGCAGACCCTGGCCGGTCTGCACACCCCACGCGATCCGGGCCTGCCACCGTTCACTTCGGGCATGGTCGGCTACCTGGGGTACGACCTGGTGCGCGAACTGGAGTCGATCGCGGACAGCAATCCCGACGACATCGGGGTACCAGACATGGTGATGATGCTGGCCAGTGACCTGGCGGTACTCGACCACCACACCGGCGAGGTCTGGCTGATCGCCAATGCGATCAACTACGACGCCTCACCCCAGCGGGCCGAGCAGGCCTGGCGGGACGCAGTGCAGCGCGTGCAACGAATGGCTGCCCGTCTTGATGAGCCACGCGCGAGCATGCTCGCCACCCGTGGAACAACTGTGCAGGGCCAGATCAGGCGACAGCGCAGCCAGGACGAATTCGTGGCGGTCGTGGAACGCGCCAAGGAGCACATCAGGGCTGGTGACATCTTCCAGGTGGTGCCCAGCCAACGGTTCGAGATCGACACCGATGCCGACGCGCTGGCTGTCTACCGAGAGTTGCGGCTGACCAATCCCAGCCCCTACCTCTACCTGCTGCGCCTGGAAACCGGTGGCCGACAATTCTCGCTGGTCGGTTCAAGTCCGGAGGCGCTGGTCACCGTCAAGGACGGTCTGGCCACCACCCGACCCATCGCGGGTACCCGGCCACGAGGTACCGACCCCGCAACCGACCTGGCCATGGAACGTGAACTGCTGGCTGACGAGAAGGAACGCGCTGAGCACCTGATGCTGGTCGACCTGGGGCGCAACGACCTGGGTCGGGTCTGCGAGCCCGGCACCGTGGAGGTGACCGAGTTCATGGCAGTGCACCGCTACAGCCACGTCATGCACCTGGAGGCCAGCGTGGTTGGGCGGGTGCGTCCACAGCACAGCGCCCTGGACGTGACGATGGCCTGTTTTCCGGCCGGCACCCTGTCGGGGGCACCGAAGGTACGAGCCATGCAGATCATCGACGAACTGGAGACCAGCCGCCGCGGCCCCTACGGGGGAGTGGTCGGTTACTTCGACTTCACCGGGGATTCCGATGCCGCGATCGCCATCCGCACCGCACTGATCGCCGACGGTACCGCCCATGTGCAGGCTGGTGCGGGCATCGTCGCTGACTCAGTGCCACTGAGTGAGGATGTCGAGACGCAAGACAAGGCGGCAGCTGTGCTGGCCGCAGTCGGCCGGGCCAGTAGTCTCGGCGGTGTTGGCCTGCCAACCCCGGGCAATGATCTGGCGACCGGGCCCGCGCCAAGCGGGTCCGACAGCGATGCGCATGCCCTGGCCGACACAGACCGCGATCACCTCGAGGAGATGCCGTGAGCAATGTACTGGATCAGATAGTCGCCGGGGTCCAGGAAGACATGGCCGCCCGGCAGACCCGGGTGCCATTGGAGGCACTGGTCGAGCGCATCGCTGATGCGCCGGCGCCTCGGGATCCGATGCCGGAGTTCAACTCACAGCGGCTATCGGTCATCGCCGAGGTCAAGCGGTCCAGCCCATCCAAGGGCGCGCTGGCCACCATTGAATCGCCAGAAACGCTGGCCGCTGCCTACCAGGCGGGCGGCGCCGCCGCGATCTCGGTGCTCACCGAGCGACGACGCTTCGGCGGTTCGCTGGCCGATCTGGACGCTGTGCGTGCCGCGGTCGACCTGCCCGTGCTGCGCAAGGACTTCGTCGTCGACCCCTACATGCTTTACGAGGCGCGCGCCCACGGCGCAGACCTGGCGCTGCTGATCGTGGCCTCCCTCGATGACGACCAACTGCGTGGGTTGTACGACCTGGCCATCGAACTTGGGCTGACCCCACTGGTCGAAGTGCACACCCCGGGTGAGGCAGAGCGTGCCGTACGACTCGGTGCCCGGCTCATCGGGGTGAACAACCGGAACCTCAAAACCCTCGAAGTCGACTTGGCCATGTTCGCCCAGATCGCCCCGCTGATCCCGGCTGACCGCATCCGGGTCGCAGAATCAGGCATCCTGGTACCCGCCGACGCAGGCCAGGTGCGCGCGGCCGGTGCCGATGTGGTGCTGGTGGGCGAGGCACTGGTCAAGGACAACAACCCAACCACCGCAATCCAGCAACTGGTAGCCGCAGCAGACGAGCAGGACGCCCGATGAAACTGTCTGAATACCCTGACACCACAGGCCACTTCGAGGATTTCGGGGGCGTGTTCGTTCCCGAGGCACTGCAGGCCGCACTGCGTGAACTCGACCACGCCTTCCAGCAGGCCCAACACGACCCCACCTTCCAGGCCGAACTGGCCGACCTGCATACCAACTACGCCGG
>JBMNPP010000088.1:0-10769 GCA_050943675.1 Brooklawnia sp. | reverse complement strand
AGGCGCCTTTCTGGTGCCGATGATCCAACGTCTGGTGACCAGCGCTGCTGCCCATGGGAGGGACCCACACAGTCTGGGCGCAGCGATCAGGGCCTGGGAGTTGCAGCCGGTCAACGTTGCAGCGCTTCGCTCGACCGTTCGTCAAACCCTCGTTGATCTCGGCGTACCCCACCGGCCAGCATGCGACTTGGCGCAGGAATGGATCATCGAGGGTGACTTCCTGTTGCCGCCCGGGGACGACCTGCTCACCTTCGATGCCGAACCTGTTCAGGCGGACGTGGTGGTGGGAAACCCCCCTTATATCCGCTTCGACGACCTCTCCCCGGAAGTGATCACTGCCTACAGGCAGCGCTGGTCAACAATGGTGGGACGCAGTGACATCTATGTAGGGTTCTTCGAGCGAGGCATGCAGTTGCTTCGGCCAGGCGGGAAACTCGGGTTCATTTGCGCCGATCGATGGATGCGTAATTCCTACGGCGCGAGCCTCCGCGAACTCATTTCGACACGCTACGCCGTCGAAGCAGTTTGGCAGATGCACGATGTCGATGCCTTTGAAACAGAAGTGAGTGCCTATCCTGCGATCACGGTCCTCGCCAACGAGAATCAGGGTGAGGTGGTCGTTCTTGATGCGACAGCCGAATTCGGTCCTGAGTCCGCCCGGGCTGCGATCGCGTTCACGGATTCGGCAACAGACGAGGCCCAGGGCCGGGGGTTCAGGGGGGTACGTTTGGCGGATTGGTTCGACGGTCCCGATCTTTGGCCTGCTGGTGGCCCCAACGAAATCCGCCTGCTTGAGGATCTCAATGAGCGCTTTCCAGTTCTGGAGCAGACCGGGGGCGACACCCGGATCAGCATCGGGGTGGCAACCGGTGCGGATAAGGCCTACATCGTGTCTCCGGGGGCTGTTGATGTCGAGCCCGACCGCTTGACGCCTCTGGTGATGGCCGACGACATCCGTGATGGCAAGCTCACAGTGCCGGGCAAGTTGTTGATCAATCCTTGGGGCGACAACGGTCAATTGGTTGATATCAAGGACTATCCGCGCATGGCCACGGCTCTCGCAAACCATCCCAGTGTCGTGAAGCGCTTCGTAGCGAGAAAGAACCCGGTTCACTGGTACCGGACCATTGACAAGGTATATCCCGGGCTTGCGGACAGGCCGAAGCTGCTCCTGCAGGACATGAAGGCACAGATCACTCCGGTGTACGAACCCGGGGGTCTCTATCCGCACCACAATCTCTACTACATCGTCTCTTCAGGCTGGGATCTTGAGGTTCTGGGGGGTCTGCTTCTGTCACGGATTGCAGAGACATTCGTGTCGTCCTACGGGGTCAAGATGCGCGGTGGGACACTTCGCTTTCAGGCGCAGTACCTCCGCAAGATCCGAGTGCCCGAGCCGGAGACGATTCCGGCCGAGATCGCTGAACTCCTCCGCGATGCCTTCCGCGCCTACGACCGTGATCTTGCTACGCGGGCTGCCGAGGCCGCATATGGATTACCCGAGGGGGAGTTGTGACCCGACCGCTGTGTTTGCCCTTATAGCGATAGATTCAGGCAATGCGCGGCGACTTCATCTGGAACAACCCAATCAGACTGTTCTGGTCTGTTCGTGACCAGCAGACGAGGAAGCAGCTAGAAGCCGGCGCCCAGGACGCAGGTACCCGTGGCTCGGTCACCGGCGGTAAACACCTGGACCCCCTCACGGATGCTGTCGCAGAACTATTTCAGCGTGACCCGCGAGTACAGGTCGAGATACGTCGAGGCCGCGGCATCAGTTTGCCCGGCTACTACAGGCGGACGAAGGTTTGGGATCTTGTCGTGCTTTACCGGGGAGCCCTGGTGGCGGCCATCGAGCTGAAGTCACAGGTGGGAGGAGGGGCTGTTCGGTGATGTCCGACCGTGGCTGGGGTTCATCATGGTTGCCGAGAAGGCCAGGGGCTCCACAGAACCGCTAAGGGATTCCGCCACCATCTTTCCAAGTGATCCGTCGTTCTCCAGCACGGGCTACCTGGATCGCTACCGCATCTTGATGCGCCGCCTGGTGCAGGACGGGCTGTACGACGCCGCCGTCGTGGTCGCGGTCAAGAGGGGTGAGCCCATCGAAGAGCCGGACGCTGACTTGTCCTTCGCGAACTTCGAGTCTGCCGTGGCTGCTCGGCTCGCCTACATTCGAGGACTGCCAGAGAGTGCTTTCCCAGTCGAAAGCCCTCCCCGTGACAGGTGACCGCCGCTTCACTGCCAACGTCGTTGGTTGAGCCAGGCACCAGCCTGCGGCGTCAGTTCGGTGCGGGCATGCTCGAGCTCAAGGAGGGTCTGGATGCCCGGGGCGACCAATTCCACCAGTTCGTCGAATGGGAGCGCCGCCACCAGGGGAACCCGGACCAGGTGGCGGGCGACCGCGATGCCAAGAAGCTGGGCGAGCGCCAGCCCCGTGCTGGTTCGGGGACCGGGCTGGTGTTCGTTGGGTGCGCGGGTGATTCCCAGCAGGCCGGAGAGTTGGTTCTCGATCTGCTCCCCGAAGGTCTCGTTACCCAACGCCGACCTGGCAACGACACGCAACTGTTCTCCGGTCGCGGGGGCCTCCCACAGATCTAGGTAGGCGGTGGCCAGTGCCTTGCCCCGCTGGGCGAGGGGAGCGCCCAACGCCTCCTGCAGTTTGCGCAGGCCGTCCTCGGGGGTCTGCAGGGTTGCAGTGAACAGGCCGTCCTTGTTCTTGAAGTAGTGGGCCACCAGGGCAACATCCACCCCCGCGGCGGCCGCCACCGCACGCATCGTCGTGCCGCGGTAACCGTTGGCCGCGAAGAGTTCACGCGCCGCATCCAGGATGGCCTCGCGCAGGCTTCCATCACTTCCGGGGGGACGCCCTCCGCGTCTTGGACTTTCGGCCATGCCGCAAGTCTAGCCTCATATCAACACGTGTTGACTTCAACGAGTGTTGAATTCATGATGGAGGCAGCCAATCTTCCGTTTGTCGTTACAGAGAATGGATCAAGCCCATGAACGCAGCTCAACTCCAATCCAGCCGAGCCGCCTGGCTCAGGCCATTGCTGGCCGTCCTGGCGGCAATCGGTGTGGTCACCCTGCTGGGAGCGCCCATGATGGTGATGAAGCCGCGTGAGCTGCCCATCGCGGTGGCCAACCTCGACCAAGGGGCCCAGACATCGGCAGGTGAGGCCAATGCTAGCGAGCAGGTGATTGCCCAGCTGACAGCCTCGGACATGGACGGCATGGTGCAGTGGCTGACCTACACCAGTCAGGAAGAAATCGACCAGGCGCTGGAGGACAACGAGGTCTACGCCGCGCTCGTCGTGCCGGGCAACTTCACTATGGCCAGTGCTGCTGCAGCGCAGGGTGCTGGTGAGGCCGAACCGATCGTCCTCACGATCAATGAGGGCAAGAATCCAATGGTCAGCACCCAGCTGGCCACGGCGTTTGGTGCCTTGACCTCGGGTGACCTGCCCGTGGTTCAACAGGCATTCCACCCGATCCCCAGGACACTGGGTGCCAGCGCGATGTTCCTGCCCGTGGTGCTGGTGCTGATGACCTTCGCGTCATCACTGGTCGGCGGTTTTGCGACCGCCACCGCCCTGCCGCTGGGGCCAACCGGTCGCTGGAAGACCGTGGCCGCCCAGACCGCGCTCGCTGTGGTCGTGGCCCCTGTGGTGGGCCTGGTCTGCGTCCTGGTGGTCAATGCCATCACCGGGGCCGGCTTGCCCGTAGTCGACATGGCAGTGTTCTTCGGGCTGTCATCACTGGCCCTGATGACTGTCGTCATCGCGTCGGTGAACCTGCTCGGAGCCGCGGGTCTGGTGATCCCCATGCTGTTCCTGCTGCTGGGCATGGCGACCGGGAACCTCGCATACGAACTTCTGCCCGCGTTCTGGCAGAACTTCGTCTACCCATGGAATCCGCTGCGCTTCATGGGTGATGGTGCGCGTGCCCTGGCCTTCCAGGGCGCCGGTTGGTGGAATGCTGCCACCCCGGCGATGGTGGTGCTGCTTGTGATCGGACTGGTGCTTGTGGCCACCAGTGTCCTCGGTCCTCGGGGTCGGGCCGTCAGTGCTTCCCAGTCGGCGGCGTAGTGGACGCGGTCGCCTGCTCGAGCGTCAAGACAACTCGTCCGGCATCTCAGCAACACCTTGGGATTAACGGTCAAGGAGCCCGTCTTCCTGACCAAATCACTGAGCGGTCGACCAACCAGTGGACCGATGGGGACTTCGGCAACACTGGAGGGGCCCCATGGCCAGGGAGTTTAGCGCCACTCAGGGACGAACCGGGCAGGCGATCTGGTTGGCCAGCCGCTGTAGCAGGGCATAGCCCGTCAGTCCTATCGCTGCGACAGCGAGCACGGGCTGAGCCGGGGCGAACCAGGTGAGCGCCCCGGAATAGCCGAGTGCCAGCAGCGCGATCTTGTTGCACACCGGGCAGCCGACTGCGAACCAGGTGAGTACCCCACCAGCCACGCCCAGCCGGGACGCGCGGTCTGCTGACGCGTCGGTGGCGACTGGAGGGTCGGGTGCGCTTCCCGGGCGGACATAGGTTGCCACCAGCATCCCCGCAAGCGCCGACCCGAGCAGCCACACCGGGTAGTTCCACCAGATGGTGCCGATCTCGCGTCCGAATACGGGGTTGGGGATGAGGACGGTCGACAGGCCGATGAGCAATGCAAACGCCACGCCCGCAACCAGGGCGATGGCGACCTGCCTGGTGCTCCACGCCCGTACGCCCTGGAGCGCGGCCCGCAACGACTCCGCCAGGGATCGGCCACCAGTTCTGAACATACCCCCTAGGGTATCGGAGACTGTGTGGGCGCTCTCCGAATCTCTGCCGTTGATCGATCGACGGCACCGCTCGAATCAACCAAGAAGCTGTGGGAGTCTTCCCCGGCCTTTCGGGTTCGACAAACCGTCAGCTATGCATACGTCGCCAACTGTTTGCATACGACAGCTCGCGACGTGTACATAGATTGGCCGAACGTGATGTGGACCAACAGGTGCAACTTGCGAGCGGCGGTGAGTGCTGGTGGGACCGTCCGAAGAGTCGCCGCGTTCCACGGATTCGGCGCCGATGGCGACCACATCCTCGACCGAAGGCAACGAATTGCCTAGCAAACCCGCCCTGGATTTGCTGAAGGCAACAGCTGCTTCCTATCGTGGCGTTCGTTCAACCCACCACCCATGGAGGTAATCGAATGCAAGGCTTCAAGGAATTCATCCTGCGCGGCAACCTGATCGAGTTGGCTGTCGCATTCATCATGGGCGCTGCGTTCAACAGCGTCGTCGACTCGTTCACCAACATCGTGCTCAGCCTGATCTCGAAGGTGCTGGGCGGCCCGCCCAATTTCGACCAGTTCATGCCGGGCGGCATCCCCTTCGGGCCGTTCCTGACCAGCCTGATCAGCTTCCTGCTCGTCGCCGCCGTCATTTACTACGCCTTGGTGATGCCGGTGAACAAGCTGCGCGAACGCATGGCCACCGAGGAAGAGCCCGCCGCCACCGAAACCGATCTGCTGACCGAGATCCGCGACCTGCTGGCCGCCAGGGACCGGGCCTGATCACCTTCCCCTGTCAATAACCCGAGCAAGCTCAGTAGTTTTCCTCGGTCTTTTCGGGTTCACCAAACCGTCAGCTATGTATGCGTCGTCAGCTGTTCGTACCCGACAGTTCGCGACGTATGCATAGATTGCCGATCGTGATCGCCACTTCGCTCACTGGCGCATCACCGTGAACGGGTGCTCAGCGTGGCTGGATCACGAGGAACAGTGCGGCCCACCTGCATGAACGCCGGATCCAGCACCCGGCTGAGCATCGCCAGGGTTTCGGGGACGATGGAGTAGTAGGCCCACTTGCCGCGCTGCTCGCGGGTGAGCAGCCCAGCATCAACGAGTTGCTTCATGTGGTGCGAGACCGTGGGCTGCGACAGGCCGACCGGCTCTGTCAGGTCGCACATGCAGGCCTCACCCTCGGGTGAGGCCGCGATCATCGACACCAGGCGGACCCGGGTCGGGTCGCCCAGTGCCTTGAATATCCGCGCCAACCGCTGGGCGTCGGCTGTATCCATCCCACCGGCGATCACCGGCGCGCAGCAGGCGGCAGTGTCGGTCGTGGTGGCAAGGGGCAGCGACGTAATCATGTGGGCGACCCTATCTGACGTATTGACATCTGTCGATGTATCGAAGATCATCGATATGAATTGCCCGGGTCGACCCGAATGGAGCGCAACATGACTGACCACGCCAACGGCACCAGCGAACTGCGCGACCAGGTCCGCGCCCGCTACGCCCTGGCCGCGACCGCAGCGAGTTCCGGGACACGCAATGCTGAGTTGCTGGTCGAGGACGGGTTCCGGGCTGCGTCATGTTGCGGTCCCGCCGACAAGGGCGCCGCTGCCCGAGCAACGGAGGCGTCCTGTTGCGACGGCACCCCTAACGGGCGGAGCTTCGGCGCCGGTCTCTACGACCTCGCAGCTACTGTCGGCCTGCCGATTGAGGCGCTCGAGGCGAGTCTGGGCTGCGGCAACCCGACCGCGGTGGCGCAGCTGGTTGAGGGTGAGCGGGTGCTCGACCTCGGCTCTGGTGGCGGGATCGACGTGCTGCTGTCCGCGAAGCGGGTTGGGCCGACCGGGTTCGCCTATGGAGTGGACATGACCGACGAGATGCTGGAACTGGCCGAGGCGAACAAGGTCAGGGCCAGGGCCACCAACGTGGAGTTCCTGAAGGGCACTATCGAGGACGTGCCTCTGCCGGATGCCTCGGTGGATGTGGTCATCTCCAACTGCGTCATCAACCTGTCGGTCGACAAGCCTGCCGTGCTCGCTGAGATGTTCCGTGTCCTGACCCCGGGCGGCCGGATCGGCATCTCAGATGTCGTCGCCGAAGATCACCTGACCCCGGCAGAGCGTGCCGAGCGCGGCTCCTATGTCGGTTGCATCGCCGGAGCGCTGTCCAGGAGCGAGTACCTCGAGGGTCTGGCAGCGGTCGGATTCACCGAGGCCAGCGTGGAGTTCACCCACGAAGCCGTTGATGGGATGCATGCCGCGATCATCCGCGCCACCAAGCCCCACGCCTGAATCCGGGTTCCAAACCGACCGCTACCACACAGAAACGAGGCCGTCATGACCGCGCACAAGCAGACCGTCCTGTTCGTCTGCGTCCATAACGCCGGCCGCTCCCAGATCGCCGCCGGGTACTTGCAGCATCTCGCGGGGGAGACCGTCGAGGTCCGCTCGGCGGGTTCCATCCCGGCTGAACAAATCAACCCCGTCGCCGTCGAGGTCATGCACGAAGTCGGCATCGACATCACCACCGAGCAGCCCAAGGTCCTCACCACCGACGCTGTTCAGGCCGCAGACGTTGTCGTCACGATGGGCTGCGGCGACACCTGCCCGATCTTCCCGGGCAAACGCTACGAGGATTGGACCCTCGACGATCCCGCTGGTCAGTCCATCGACACAGTGCGCGGCATCCGCGATCAGATCGAGGGTCGCGTCCGTGACCTCATCACCCGTCTATCGTTCACGCAGCCATCACCTCCAGACCACTGAGGGATGAGGGCTACCGGCCCAACTCTGCGCTCGGTGTTGTGTTCCCATCAAGGCGTCGGCCAAGCACGACGATGTCCTGGTGTTCGTAGCCGAGCGAGGTATAGAAGGCGATCACCTGCTGGTTGCCGGTCCTGACCATGAGCTGAATCTTCGGGATGCTACGGGCGATGACCCACCGCTCACAGGCCTCCATCAACTGGCGGCCATGCCCACGGGACTGTTCGGCTGGAGCGACGGCCAGGTAGTAGACCCAGCCGCGGTGGCCATCGTGCCCGACCATCGCTGTTCCAATCAGCGTCCCGCGGTCATCGCGCAGACCGAGCACGGCCGATGAGGTGCCCTCGATGGCGCGGGTGAAGTCGGCTTCCGGGTCGTTCCAGGGCCGGGTGAGACCGGTCTGTTCCCAGAGGGTGACAGCGTCGGCGCGGTCAGCGGCGGTGAGTTCGTCAGGATTCACCGCTCAAGGCTCCCACGGATGTCCCCGGTCAGCGTGATCCACGCCCGCTGGCCACCAGGAACCGTGTCGGCCGCTCTGATTCACCAAACCGTCAGCTATGTATACGTCGCGAGGTGTGCATATGTGACAGCTCGCGACGCATGCATAGATTGCCGATCGCGATCGGCACAAGGACGGCCTGAAGGATCGAGGATTTGCTGATTGAGGGGGTCGGGTGCGGCCGCAAAGACGGCTATCGAGGGGTGGACGCAATGGAACGCTGCGGGAACAGGCGACCACGGGTCGAGAGGCTTGTTTCCGCGTGGAATCAAGGCATCCGCGCCGATGCCGAGTCCGAGAACGGGGCCGATGACCCGTTGATCGGGGCGTCGGCGGAACCAAAGAAACGACCTCGAACACGGCTCACGGACACCGAAGTGGACGCTATGCGAACAGCCCGCGCGCAGGGCGTGAGCGTGAACGCGCTGGCGCGCCGGTTCGGAGTTCACCGGGGCACGGTGTGGGCGAAGACGCGCTGACAGCGCCCACGCCCGGCACTCACGATCAGAGTCCCAGGCCCGGACGGTCGGGGTACGGATCGCTTCGAGTGGTGTCCGGTGCAGACGGCGCGTGGAGTCGCCGTGCTCGTTCATCGGCAAGCCGTCGAGTCTGTTCTACCGCTGCCCGCTTCGTCTCGATCAGCGCGGCGGCTTCTGCGGGTGTGAGCGCGCGGAGTTCTTCGGCTTCCTTGCGGACGGCGGCTGCTTGCGCGTGGGCGTCGCGGGCTTCGCGCTCGGGGCGGATAAACCGTGCTCGTATCGGGTCTCGGCGCACTCGTTCGGCTCCAAGTTCCTGCGCGAGTAGTGCGAGGCGTTCGCGGTCGTGCCGGTCTTTGAGTGCCGCCTGCTCGGTCTGTGCGGCGGCGAGGGCGCTGGCGGCGTCGAGCATGCGCGGGTCGTGTTCAGCGCGGCGCTCGGCGGCTGTCACCGCCCATTCACTGAGCGCGTCGTTCTGGCGCGGCAGGCTACCCCAGGCGTCACGCGCCCGCTTGCGTGCCGCGCGGGTGTGCTCGGTTGTGGCCTGGTGTTCCTGCCGTGCTCTGCGTCGCGCGAACCTGCCCGCCGTTGCCAGCCGATCCGATGCGGTGCTCTCGGCGGCGACTGCGGCGAGGTAGGTTCCGCCGTCCTCGACGGCCTGTGGCACCAGCTCCGCGATGACCTCGGCGCGGGCCTGGGTTGTGTGAGTCTCGGCGGTGCGGATCATCTCGGCGTTCTGCTCGTCCTCCGCCTTGTGCGCGGCGCGCTGCTGGTCGAGCCGCCCCGCGAGCTGCTCCCACTTCTCCGCTCTGGCCTCTGCGCGCTCGGCCTCGCGCACGAGTCGGGCAACCTCGTCGTTCACCATGCTCACGGGGCCGTCAGCGACGAGGCCGCGCACCGATTCTGCCGCGCGTTCGGTGGCGTCGGCGAGTCCTCGGTCTGCCCGGTCGCGTTCCATTGCCTCGATGAACTGTGCTCGGGCGTCAGCCATGCTCTCCGCGACGAGGTGCAGGGTGTTCGTCTCGCGGCCTCGGGTCATGCCGACATACACCGCCGCGCCGCCCATCTGCTCGCCGAGCACGGTGTGCGAGGCGGGCGCGGTCACGCCCTGCACCCCGTAGGCGGTCGCGGCGTAGGAGAGGTGGGCGTGCTCGCGTACATACTCAGCGGGTAGATGCAGCGAGTGTTCGCGCTTGCGGTCGCTGTGCGCGTCGCGCACCCACAGCGACCCATCCGCCTCGACGTGTTGCACGCTCCACTGCTGCCGGTTCGTCACCCCCAAGTCGGCGCTGTTCTTACGGGTCTGGATCAGGTCACCCCGCCCGATGCTCAGACCATCGCTGCCGCTCGCCGTGGTGGTGTCGTCGACGACGCCCGCGCGGGTGCGTTCGTCTCGGATGCGGTCATTCAGCCGCGCGGCTTCGTCGTTCGATGCGACGGTGACGGCCTCGCCGTCGGGCCTGTTGGTGGCGAGGTGTTCGCGCAGTTCGTCGGCGTCGGCGTGCAATCGGATCAGCCCGAGTTCGCGCAGCCGGTCGAACACCTGGCCGGGGTTGCGGCGGTCGCGCATCTGCACGGTGACTTCGGCGTATTCGGGGTCGGTGAAGCGGTGTACCTCGGCCATGTCGAACGTGCGACCCCTGAGTTGTGCGGCCATGTCGAGCACGCCGCCCCTGCCGACTGCGGGCAGTTGCGCGCGATCCCCGACAAGCGCGAGCGTTGCGCCCGTCTCGGCGGCGACCGTGAATAGTGCGAGGGCGGTGTCTTGGTCGAGCATCCCGGCCTCGTCCACGACGATCCGCTCGCCACGACGCAACCGTGCTGCTTGCGGTGGGCCGGTATAGGTTGCGCCGGTCGCCGGGTCGGTGTCGCCTATGGCGAGGCGCATCCATACACCGTCATGGTTCCACCGCCACCCGTGCGCGTGGACGAGGGCGGCGACCGATTCGGCGGGCACGCCGAGTTCCTGGTGCGCAACCTCGGCGGCACGCTTGGTCGGGGCAACCACCCGCACTCTGCCGCCGCGCTGTGCGGTGGCGCGGATCGCCGTTGCGAGCATGGTGGTCTTGCCCGCGCCTGCGGCGCCCTCCACGATCACCAGCGGATCAGCCGAGGCGACCGCTGCGGCGGCGTCGAGCTGACCGGAATCGAGGCGCTGCCCGAGTGCGGCCGCGTGCTCGCGCACATCAGCGTGCTCCGGCTCGCGCTCGGGTGTTCGGGCGGTGATTAGGTCGCGCAGTTCAGTCTCCGCCTGC
>JBMNPP010000087.1:0-10794 GCA_050943675.1 Brooklawnia sp. | reverse complement strand
TGCCCGCCCGAAAGGCCGCGGCCACGCTCATCGATGCGCCCCTGCCAGCCACCCGGAAGCGCATCCCACACATCGTGTGCCGAGGCGACTGCCAGGGCGTGCTCGGCCTGCTCACGTCCGTGCACCCCCAGTGGGTCGAGCAGGGATTGCAGCGTGCCCGAGAACGTGGCTGTTGCGGCATCGCTGACCATCAGGCGCTGCCGCAATTGGTGCAGCGGGATCTCACCGAGATCGACACCATCAAGCCGGACGCCCCAGCCGCCGGCCGCAGCGGCCTCGTCCCTGGCCGCGATCTGGCCGCGCCGGGCGATCCGTTCCTGGTTGCGGGCGCGCGCCTCGCGGCGAGTGAGCCCGTCACCGACGTTGATGCCGGCCGCCTCGGCCTCGCTGGACAGGTAGCGGCCCAGCCGGTCGGCGATGGCGGCGGCCATATCGGGCTGGGCGCTCACCAGCACGCTCAGGTGGCCGGGCCGCACCACCAGGCCGGAGCGTTCGTCGACCAGTTCGCCGGGGCCATCAGAAACCGGAACATCGGATGCGGCGGGTGGCCAGGGCGGTTGCTGGCTGAGCAGGCCGACGGCCTTGTTCGCCGAGACCACTGTCTGGGTGTACCTCAGCGCTGTCTCGTAGAAGGTTTGCATCGGGTTGATCAGGAAGACCGCATATCCGAAGAAGCTGATCAGCTGTCCGGTGCTCACCCGACCGGCAAGCAATTCCTGGGTGCCCAGCCAGGTGAGCACAACCAGCAGCAGCCCGGACAGCAGCACCCGGATCGAGTCGATGGCCCCGAACCAGGTTTGGGCGGCCACCCCGGCCCGCCGGACGCGCTGGGATTGTGCAGCGTAGTTGTCACCGAAGGTGCGTTCACCACCGATGCCACGCAGGATGCGCAGCCCGCCGACGATGTCGGTGGCCATGCCGGTGAGGATCGATGAGCGTTCCCGCTCGGTGGCCTGGGTTCGTTGCAGGAAGGGCAGCAGTGGGACTGCAGCCAGCACCAGCAGCGGCGCGGCCACCAGTACCACGGTGCCCAGCAGCAACGACTGGTCGAGCACCAGCACCGCGACCAGCACGAACGCCAGAAGTGCCGCGAAGCAGCGTCCCAGCACCTCGGCGAAGGCACCGAAGATGTCCGAATCGGAACCGGTCACCGACAGCATCTCGCCGGTGGGTACCCGCCGGCCGATCACATGGCCCATCTGGGTGACCTTGCGGACGACCAGGCCGATCACCCGGTACATGGCGATCAACCAGTTGCTGACCGCCAGCCAGTGCTGCACCAGTTGGCCGATTACGCCCACCACGATCACTGCCAGCATCGCGCCTGCCCACAGCAGCAACTGCTGACGGTCGTGGGCGAGGATGCCGCGGTCGATGGCCTGCCCCAGGAAGTAGGGGATCGTCGCCCCGGGCAGGTAGAACAGCGCCCCCATCAACGCTGCCGCCGCCAGTACGTCGGCCTGGGCTGCCATCAGGCTCCACAGGAAGGCCCGGGGGCTGCGGGTCGACGGCACGCCCGGTTCGCGTCGCGGCCTCGCCGGACGCGTCGGGGTTTCATATGCGCGGACACGCGGTGGGAACCTCTGCATGGCAGGGGAAAGCCTATGCCCGCCAGCAACCGGCCAGAACGCGGAGTCGTCTCAGTTCTGGGTGGGCGCCTGGTTGGGTACCGCCCCACCGAAACGGCGGTCGCGGCCGGCGTATTGTTCGACGGCAGCCCACAGGTCGCGGCGGTCCCAATCAGGCCAGAGCTTGTCGACGAAGATCAGTTCGGCGTAGGCCGACTGCCACAGCAGGAAGTTGGAGGTGCGCTGCTCGCCCGAACTGCGCACGAACAGGTCGACGTCGGGGATCTCGGGCTCGTCCAGGTACTTGCGGAAGCTCTGTTCGGTGATGCGGGCCGGGTCGATGCGGCCCGCGGCAGCCTCGGCAGCGATCGCCCGCACGGCGTCGGTGATCTCGGCCCGCCCGCCATAGTTGACGCAGAACTGCATGGTCATCACGTCATTGTCGCGGGTCTGCTGCTCGGCCTCTTCGAGTTCGCGGATCACACTGCCCCACAGGCGGGGGCGGCGTCCGGCCCAGCGCACCTTCACACCCAGGGCGTCCAGGTCGTTGCGCCGGCGGTGGATGACGTCGCGGTTGAAACCCATCAGGAAGCGGACCTCGTCGGGGTGCCGCTTCCAGTTCTCGGTCGAGAAGGCGTAGGCGGACAGGTACTTGATGCCCAGTTCGATGGCGCCCTCTATCACCTCGAAGAGCACCGCCTCGCCGGCCTCGTGCCCCTTGGTGCGGGGCAGCCCGCGCTGCTTGGCCCAGCGGCCGTTGCCGTCCATCACTATCGCGACATGCCGGGGCAGGGCTGACGCCGCGAACTGCGGCGGGCGGGCACCACTTGGGTGCGGCACGGGAGCGCGTTTGGCTGGGCGAGCGGTTGCCATGGGCGTAACGGTAGTCGAGCCGGCCGCATGTCGTGGGTGGCCAGCTTTGCCCGGGCGGGGGACAATGGAGCATATGCCGACCTACCGTGATCAAGCTGTGGTGCTGCGCACCCACAAGCTGGGTGAGGCCGACCGAATCATCACGATGCTCAGCCGGGCGCACGGCAAGGTACGGGCGGGTGCCCGCGGGGTGCGGCGCACCTCATCAAAATTCGGGGGCCGGCTCGAACCGTTCAGCCATGTCGATGTGCAGTTCGCCACTGGGCGCTCCCTCGACATCGTCACCCAGGTGGTGACCCTGCACGCCTATGACGCACCGCTACGTGTTGACTACTCGGCCTTCACCGCAGGGCAGGCGATCGTCGAGACCGCTGACCGGCTGGTAGCCGAGGAGGGTGAACCGGCGTTGCAGCAGTACCGCCTGCTGGTGGGCGCGCTGCGCACCCTGGGTGAGGGCACCCCGGACGGCCCACGCCCGCCCACGATGGTGCTCGATTCATATCTGCTGCGGGCAATGTCGATCGCCGGCTATGCCCCTGCCCTGGCCTCCTGCGCCCGTTGCGGACTGGACGGGCCGCACCCCGCCTTCGCCCCCGAGGCCGGCGGCATGGTCTGCCTGGAGTGCCGCCCACCGCGCAGCGCCCTGCCCAGCCCCGAGGCGTGGACGCTGCTGTCGGCATTGATCAGTGGTGACTGGCCCACCACCGCCGGCATTCCCGAGCATGCCTGCCGCGAGGTCAGCGGGCTGGTGGCTGGGTTCACCTCATGGCACCTGGAACGTGGCCTGCGCTCACTGCGGTTGGTGGAATGCTGAGGGACCGGCTGGTCAGCGCGTGGCCGCGATCGGGGTGAGGGTCACTTCCTGCGTCTGACCATCACGCACCACTGTGAAACTCATCTGCTTGCCGACCTCGCCCGAGCGCACCTGGGCGACCAGGGCCTCGGTGCCCGGAACCGGGACGCTGTTGACGGCGGTGATCATGTCACCAACCCGCAGACCCGCTTCCGCAGCCGGCGAACCCTCGACTACCGAGGCGATCTCGGCGCCTCGCTGGCCCAGGGCGCTGATGTCCCTGGCGCTGACCCCGATCTGCGGGTGCTGCGCAGTGCCGGTCTGGATGAGTTGCTCGGCCACATAGCGCACCTGGTTGGCGGGGATGGCGAAGCCGATGCCGATATTGCCTGATGCCTCACCGCCGGACACCGTGGCGATGGACGAGGTTATCCCGACCAGGTCGCCAGCGCTGTTTATCAGTGCGCCGCCGGAGTTGCCGGGATTGATCGCCGCGTTGGTCTGGATCGCAGCCGTCACCACCAGCTCATCGGAGCTGGCCGCGCCAGCTGGCTGGTCGGTTACCGCCTGCGTGGTGACCGGACGGTTGAGTGCCGACACGATGCCGGTGGTCACCGAATCCTCCAGGCCGAGCGGGTTGCCGATGGCCATCACCGCCTCGCCGACCACCAGTTCACTGGAGTCTGCGAAGCCCATGATCACCAGGTCACTGGGTGGGTCAACCAGTTGGATCACGGCCAGGTCGGTGGTGGGGTCGGTGCCCACCACCGTGGCGGCATAGGACTTGTTGTCCAGGGTGACCCGCAACTGTGACTGGCTGCCGCTACCCGATACCACGTGATTGTTGGTGACTATGTGGCCCTGGGCGTTGATCACCACGCCCGAGCCCTCTGACTGCCCGCCCTGGCCGACCACCTGGATCGCGACCACCGCAGGCGAGGCAGCCTCGGCCACCGCAGCCCAGTCCGGGTTGGACGGATCAGCCTGCAGCACCTGTGTCTGGATCCCGCTGCTGGCGGGTGCCAGGTACTGGGCGGCAGCAAAACCGGCGGCCCCGCCACCCAGCCCGCCAGCCAGGACGGCAAGCGCGACCAGCCCGGCGATCCGGCTGCCTGCCGGCTGCCTGGCCACGCTCTGCACCTGGGTGCTGCCGGTTGCCTGCTGCGGTTGTTGCGGACGGGGTGCGGGAATGGTGGGCGGTAGCGGGGGAGGGGTCTGGGGCGCCACCCGCTGCTGCGGACCCACCCACCCGGTGGGATTGGGCTGGTTGTTCATGGTTGCTCCTTGGTGGACTGCCTCACAGTAAAATCCGGCACGCTGTGCAGTGGCTGTGCGGCTGCTTTGAGGCTGGTGAGAAACCGGGTTGGGCCGGGGCGGTTAGGCTCGAAGCACCCTGGCGTTGAGTGGAACCAGGCTACCCGGCGACTCAAGGACGCCGGACGGCACGCCATCGACGAGGAGGCAGTCTCGTGGTCGACATTGAACAAATCGTAGCCAAGGTACCGAAAACGGCGTTCATCGGTGGAGTCTGGATTGATGCCCCGCCAACGCTGGACGTGGTGAACCCGGCCACGGGGACACCCTTCACGCAAGTGACGGACTCAACCCCCGGCCAGGCCATGCAGGCCCTGGCCGCGGCAACCGATGCGCAGACCGACTGGGCGGCCACCAACCCCAGGGATCGATCCGAACTGCTCAGGGCAGCCTTCGAAAAGGTCGTGCAGCGCACCGAGGAGTTCGCCACCCTGATGACTCTTGAAATGGGCAAATCACTCCACGAATCGCGTGGTGAGGTGACCTATGGCGCCGAGTTCCTGCGCTGGTTCGCTGAGGAGGCGCCCCGCGTCCACGGCCGCTACGCGATCGCACCGCAGGGCGGGTCGCGACTGATCACCATCAAGCAACCGGTCGGCCCCACCCTGGCGATAACCCCGTGGAACTTCCCGTTGGCGATGGCCACCCGAAAGATCGGGCCCGCACTGGCTGCGGGCTGCACTGTGGTGTTCAAACCAGCCAAGGCCACCCCCTTGACAGCGCTGCTGCTGGTGGACGTGCTGCGTGAGGTGGGCCTGCCACCCGGGGTGGTCAACTGTTTCGTGGCCAGTTCGGCCAGTGCGACCACCGGCCCCCTGATCGCGGACGCCAGATTGCGCAAGGTGACCTTCACCGGCTCGACAGCGGTGGGCCGCAAACTGATCGAACAGTCAGCCGGCAATGTGCTGCGTATCTCGCTTGAACTGGGTGGCAACGCACCGTTCCTGGTGTTGCCGTCAGCCGATGTCGACCGGGCTGTGGAGGGTGCCGTGCAGGCCAAGATGCGCAATATCGGTGAGGCCTGCACCGCGGCCAACCGGTTCATCGTGCACAGTTCACTGGCGGAGCAGTTCACCACCCGGCTGGCTGAGCGGTTGGCGGCCCTGCGCGTGGGGGACGGCCTTGCCGATGGCACTGAAGTTGGTCCGTTGATTACTGCCGAGGCCCTGGCCAACGTCGAGGCGCTGGTCAATGAGGCTGTTGCCGATGGCGCGCGGGTGGTCACCGGTGGGGCCCGCGTTGGTGGGCCGGGCTATTTCATGCAGCCAACCGTGTTGGCCGATGTCCGGGCGCACTCACGGCTGTGCCGCGAAGAGATCTTCGGCCCGGTGGCCCCGGTACTGACTTTTGACGAGGTCGACCAGGCAGTCGAGTTGGCCAACGACACAGAGTTCGGGCTCATCGGCTATGTCTTTGCTGAGGACATCAGTGAGGCACTCGGGGTGGCTGAACGGTTGCAGACCGGCATGATCGGCCTGAACTCCGGGGTGGTGTCGAACCCGGCCGCACCCTTCGGGGGTGTGAAGGCATCAGGGCTGGGTCGCGAGGGAGGTTTCGAGGGGATCGAGGAATACCTGGAGACCAAGTACATCGGTCTGGCGCTGTGACCAGCTAGAAGACCCACTCCGGGCCGTCGTCGTGCGCGTTGGGCCGGTGCAGCATCGCACTATCAACCCTGATGCGCAGGTCATCCGTACCAGGCTCACCCTGGCCGTCAGCGATCAGCGTCCAGCCGTGGTGCGCCGTGGGCGACCAGACCAGCGTCACGCGCGGGTCACGCTTGAGGTTCTCGTGGGCTGAGTCGTGGTCACAAGCGACCTTGAGTTCTCCGGCACGGGGCGCCTGCACGTCGACGGTGTGTACCTTGACCGAGCCGTCGGGCTGCAGGGTCAGCATGGCGCAATGGTCGAACCGCTGCACCACCTCGGGCAGTTGCTCATTGGTTACCTGAATCGTCACTTCTTGCTCCTATCCAGTTGAAGCGGGTGAATACGCGTTTGACCGACCGCATCGAACCGCCCAGGCGCACCAGCTGGGTGGCCTCGGCCGGCTGGGCCACCCACGAACCCGCGATCTCTTCCACCAGGTCGCCGTAGACCTCTGGTGCGAAGGTGACCGAGGGGCCCACCAGCACGGTGTGGGCATCGCGGGATAGCTCGAGTAGCCGCGGCAGGGTCTTGTTGGCAAGCGTAGTGCCGGTGATGTAAACCTCGTCGCAGGACGGCAGTTCGTATTCGCAGGCCGGGTCTGGCAGGTCACCTGCACGCGGCTCGCGTTCCAGCACCACCAGTTCGCTGGCCGCCCACAGCCGGTCGAGGCCGGCGAAGTGCCCGATCACCCCGACCCGTTTGCCGCCCACCCGGTCGGCTCGCATCTCGAAGCAGTCCCGGTCCTCACTTTGGGCGCCAGCAGCGACGACTCGCTCGGCAGTGTTGAACCACGAGTTCAGCGCGGCCACGCCCAGGCCTGCCAGCTGGAAGTCCCATGATTTCGCCAGGGCCGCCACGTCACGCAGCGACCGGTCAACGACCAGTTCGGGGCCGCGTGGTTCGCGGCTGCCGCCCCGGTCTGCCAGCGCCAGACCGCAGCCCCCGGCGTCATTGGTCACCTGTGCGAAGCGCGAGATCTGCGCATCACGCACCCGCACATCGGCCGGTACCGCGTCGATCAGGTCGTCGTAAAGTTGCCAGGGTTTCATGCGCACTCCGAACAGATGCCGTAGATCTCAACAAAATGCTCTGGCTCGATGAAACCGTGCTCGGCGGCCACCCGCTGCGACCATTGCTCCAGGATGTCTCCGGCGACCTCGACCGCCCGACCGCAGCGGCGACAGATCAGGTGGTGGTGGTGGGCCGGGGAGCAGCGGCGATAGGCCATCTCACCCTCCGGGTTGCGGATCGCGTCCAGCATGTCGGCCTCAGCCAGCCAGGTCAGGTTGCGGTAGACGGTGGCCAGGCCGATGCTTTCGCCGTCGGCGCGCAGGGCGGCATGCACCTGCTGCGCGGTCAGGAACTCATCAGACCCGTCCAGGTGGTCGGCCACCAGTTGGCGTTGCCTGGTCAACCGCGGACGGGGCACAGGATCAGTGTTCATCGAAATGGTCTCCATGCGGTGCATGGCGGTGGCCACCATGCAGGTAGTCGACGTGGTCGCCATGCAGGATGGCGGTGTGTTCGTGGGTCTGGTCCATCGTCTCGTGGGGTTCGGCACGCGGGAAGATGGCCTCGTCGTCAACCTCTTCAGGCACTGCCGCCCGACGCCGCTGCTGCAGGACCGAATTCACTGGCAGGGTGGCGGCGAAGACGATTATCGACAGCACCACGATGGTCGCCCCCGATGCTGAATCGAGGTAGTACGAGGCCACTACGCCGCCGATGGCCACCACCAATCCCAGTGTCATCGCCAGGGCCAGCGTGCGCCGGAAACCCTGCACCAGGTTCTGGCTGGTCGCCACCGGGACGACCATCATCGCGCTGACCAGCAGCAGGCCGACCGTTCGCATCGAGACAGCCACGGTGATGGCCGCCATGATGACCATCAGCATGCTGAGCCCCCGGGTGGGAAGGCCCTGGGTGCGGGCGAAATCTTCATCGGCGGTTACTGCGAACAGTTGCGGTGACAGGCCAAGCGCCAGCACCAGCACCAGGACGGCCATCACCGCGACCACTATCAGGTCGGACCGGCTGACCGAGGTGAGTGAACCAAACAGGTATGCCGATAGAGTTCCGGCGCCCCGGCCGGCCATGCCGGCCATCAGCACACCTGCTGCCAGGCCGCCGTAGAAGAGGATCGCCAGACCAACATCACCCGATGCCCGGCCGGATTGCCGCAGCCACTCGATGATGACCGCGCCCAGCACACAGACCACCACCGCCACCGGTACCGGTGATTGCCCCGTCATCAACGCCAGGCCCACCCCGGCGATTGCGACATGGCCCAGGCCATCGCCAAGCATACTGAGGCGCCGCTGCACGATATAGGTGCCAACTGCCGGGGCCATCACCCCGGTCAGGGCACCGGCGATCAGCGCACGCACCATGAAGTCGAGCGCGAAAATGCCCACTCAGATCACCGTGCCCAGGAGCGTCGCGGGTTCTTCCGGCACTTCGGCTCGGCAGTCGTCCAGTGGTGGGCCAGCCCTCAACGGCCCGTCGTGGATCACCCTGCCGAGCTGCAGCACGACGCTGCGTTCAAGCAGGGGCTCCATCGCGCCGAGTTCATGCAGCACCGTCAGGATCGTCAGGCCATCCTCCTGATGCAGGCTGCCCAGCAACTGCGCGAGGCTGGTCTGGGTGCGCAGGTCGAGCGCAGCAAGGGGCTCATCCAGCACCAGCAGGTCGGCCTCGCTGGCCAGCGCCCGGGCTATCAGGGCACGCTGTTGTTGCCCGCCTGACAGGTGCGCGATGGGACGCGGCGCGACCCCGCCCAGCCCGACCCTTTCGAGGGCTCGGTTGACAGCCTTGCGGTCGGCGACCCTGGGCAGGGCAAAAGGACGCCGGTGTGCCAGGCGGCCCAGCATGACCACCTCACCCACTGTCGCGTTGGGTACCTGGAGCCGCCCTCGCTGGGGCACGTAGCCGATCCGCGTCCAGTCGTGGAACCTGGCCAGTGGTTTGCTGAACAGGCTGATCTGCCCGGCCTGGTGGGGGACCAGCCCCAGTAGGGTGCGCAGCAGGGTCGTTTTGCCCGATCCGTTGCCCCCAAGCAGGGCAACCACTTCGCCGGCGTCGACATGGATGTTGACGTCGAAGAGGATCTGGTCGCCGTCGAGCCAGGTGTCGACGCCTTCAGCGTGGATTACCGGGCTGGTCACTGGCAACCGTTCGCAGTTCGCAATGCCTGCAGGTTCGAGTGCATGACCTCAATGTAATTGTCGCCCCGGGACTCGTCCGAGTGGGTCTCCAGCGGATCGAGCACGTCGGTTTCCAGGCCCAGGTCAGCAGCGATTATCTCGGCGACCTTGGGAGACACCGTGGTCTCGTAGAAGATCGTGGTCAAGTCGTTGTCCTGCGCGATCTGCTGTACTTCAGCGATCCGGGCCGGGCTTGGTTCCTCTTCAGTCGACAGGCCACTGATGCCCACCATGTGCAGTGCGTAGCGGTCGGCGAGGTAGCCGAAGGCAGCGTGATTGGTGACGAATGTGGTGGTGCGGCAGTTGACCAGTCCTGTGGCGAAGTCGCCGTCCAGCGCGGTCATGTCGGCGGTCAGTGCCTCGGCATTGGCCTGGTAGTGGGTGGCGTTGTCTGGATCGAGTTCACTGAGTTCGGCTGCGACGTGGTTGCCGATCTCGGCAATATTCATCGGGTCGAGCCAGACGTGCGGGTCGAAGCTGCCGTGGTCGTGGCCATCGGCGTCCTCGTCCTGTGCGTGCTCGTCGTCTGCGTGGCCGTGACCGGCCGCCGGGCGCAACTCGAGGAAATCTGCGGTGTCGAGTACCCGACCGGATGCCTGCTGGTCGACGGCCGCGTCGAAGGAGGCCTGGTATTTCGACTGGTAGACCAGCAGATCAGCCTGGCCAACCGTGGCGACCTGCTGTGGTGACAGTTCGAGGTCGTGCCCATCGGCACCGGGGGCCAGCAGGTTGGTCACTTCGACCATGTCGCCAGCGATACGCTCGGTGACGAATTCGAAGGGGTAGGCGCCGACCACCACGGTGGTCTGGTCGTCGTTGACGGCGCTGCCACCGTCTGAGGTGCAGGCTGATGCTGTGGCAAGCAGGGCCAACCCGGCCAGGGCGGCTGCAAGACGACGCGGGAACAAGTTCATGATAATCATTATCATTCATTTGGGGTCGTTGTTCAACTCCTCGCTTGCTCCCGGTTATGACCGCTTCTTGGGTTTGTCGATTGCGGTGGTGCCGTCTGGGGTGACCAGGTATTGGTAGCCGGCGGGTGATGTCCATTTGAAGTGGCCTGGTGCTGGTTGCTCGAGGTGCCATCCGCCGTGGGTTTTCGCTCTGTGGGTGAACCGAGACAGCGGGCCCAGGTTGTCCAGCCGGGTCTGGTCCGGTTCGCCGGGTGTGTAAGGGATGGTGTGGTCCATGTCGCAGCCCTTGGCTGATCGCGTTCCGTAGGGGAAGACATCGACGGGGTTGCGCTGCTCGATCACAAACCGCATCCTGTCCGGCACCTCGTAGCCATTGACCGGGGTGATGGTGGTTGGGTCGATGACTGGTCGGACGATGACCTTTGACCCTGCGAGGAAGTCGGGGAGTTGTGTGGTGAGCAGGTGGCCCCAGCCCTCGAC
>JBMNPP010000086.1:0-10942 GCA_050943675.1 Brooklawnia sp. | reverse complement strand
GCAGGTGCATTTCCTGCATACCTCTGACTGGCAACTGGGCATGACCAGGCACTACCTGGCCGGCGAGGCGCAGGCACGGTTCACCGGCGACCGCATCGACGCGATCCGCCGCATCGGTGCACTGGCCCGGCAGGTGGGGGCCGAGTTCATCGTGGTCGCCGGCGATGTCTTCGAGCATGCGAATCTGCCCCGTGCCGAGGTCACCCGTGCCCTGGGGGCAATGGGCGAGGCCGGGGTTCCCATCTACCTGCTGCCGGGCAACCACGACCCGCTCGATGCGGCGTCCATCTACTACACCGGCCACTTCCGGGATGCCTGCCCGGCGAGCGTGCACGTCCTTGATCACACTGGTGTCTTCGAGGTTCGTCCCGGTGTCGAACTGGTCGCTGCACCCTGGTTCGGCAAGCACCCCGAGGCTGACCCCGTCGCCGGGGCCCTGGCCGGGTTGACCGCAGACGGGACGCTGCGCATCGTGGTGGGCCACGGCATGCTGTCGGGCATCACCTATTCCGGGCAGGAGTCCAGCGTCGAGGTACGCCGTGAGCCGTTGCAGGAGGCACTTGGTGCGGGGCTCATCCACTACGTGGCACTGGGTGACCGGCATATCCGCTGGCCAGCGGACGGTCAGGGGCCCATCCAGTACTCGGGCACCCACGAATCGACTGATTTCACCGAGCCCGGCCGCGGGCAGGTACTGGAAGTGACTCTTGCCTCGACTGACCTGCAGGTGGCCGCGCATGAGGTAGGGCGCTGGCAGCACATCCGGGTCGAACGCGATCTCGACGGCGCCGACGACCTCGACGAGTTGGACGAGTACCTGTCGGGGCTCGATTACAAGGAGTGCACGATCGTCAAGCACGTACTGCGAGGCACATTGAGCCTGCGGCAGTCTGCTCGGCTCGATGAATTGCTGGAAAGGCACGGCGAGGTGCTGGCCAGCCTCGAGCCCTGGGAGCGGCATTCCGATCTGGTGGTCATTCCCGACCAGGCCGAGTTCGATGACCTGCCGCTGGGTGGCTACTTGCGCTCAGCGGTCACTGAACTTCGTGACCAGTCGGCCGAGGGCGACGAAGTGGCCGCCGGCGCGTTGAAGCTGCTTTATCGCCTGGCGGGCCCGAGCGTGAGAGGTGAGAACCGATGAGGCTGCACAGGTTGCGGGTCGAGAACTTCAAGGGCGTCGAAGAACGCGAACTGAGCTTCCCTGATCGTGGGGTGATGCTGGTCAGCGGCCGCAACGAGGTCGGCAAGACATCCATGATCGAGGCGCTCGACCTGCTGGTCGCCTACCGGCATGGGTCCAAGGCAGCCAAGGTGCGCGAGGCCCGTCCGATCGGGACTGATCTGGGCGTCACCGTCGAAGCAGAGTTCAGCATCAACCAAGATCGGGTCCGGGTCAGTCGCACCTGGTTGAAGGGCGCGGGCACCGAGTTGCAGTTCGTCGGCGGGCCCCGGCGCGGCGAGAAACTTGCTGGCGACCGGGCCTGTGATGCGCTGGAGCAGTTGTGGAATGAACATGACACCACGCTGTGGGCAGCGTCGCGGCTCATGCAGGCCACCGGGCTCGAGCAACAGGCGCTGGACGGTTCTGCCAGTCTGGCCCGCGCACTGGAGGCGGCCGCGGGTGGTGAGGCGTTCGACGCGCAACCCAACCAGGAGTTGCTGGCCAGGGTTCGTGAAGAGGCCGACCGGTACTTCACAGGGGCCAAGCGTGACCCCAGGGGCGACTACAAGAACGCCCTGGACGCCGTCGCGGCAACCCGCACCGCACGGGACGAGGCCGTAAAGAAGCTCCGCGAACTCGACACCGTGCGAGATGAATATGAGCAGGTCACCCTCGAGGTCAAGTTCCTTGAGGGCAGGGTCAAGGCAGCCAGGGCCGAGTGCGCAGGGCTCAGTGCCCGCAAGGACGAGGTGGACGCTGCCAGGCAGGCCCATGACCAGGCCAGACAGCACCATTCCGAGGCGCAACTGGCAGGGCAGCAGGCCGTCCTGAAGCAGAACGAGCGTGACGAACTGGTGCGCAAGCTGGCCGAGAACACCCGACGCGCCGCAGAACTGCAGCACCGGCTGGACGGCCAGCACGCTGCACTGGCGCCGGTCATCGAACAACTCAAGTCTGCCGAGGAGCAGTTGCAGGCGGCCGAGGTGGTGGTGCAGCGGGCCGAGCAGGTGCTTGATCAGGCGCACCGCGACCGCAGCCACCTGACGGACCAGGCAGACCTGGATCGTCTGGAGACCCAGCTTGCCCGGCTCGCCGAACTGCGCCAGCAGTTGGCTGGCCTCGAGGCCGCCGCTGATAGCCCGCTGACCGAAGACCTGGTTGACCAGGTGAACCAGGCGCACGCCGACTGGATCGGCTGCCAGGCCCGCCTCGAAGCGGCCAGTGCCCGGGTAACGGTGCGCGCCCCCGAATCCGGTGGCCAAATCCTGGTCGGCGCTGCGTCGACCATGTTGGCCCCGGGACAGGCCTGGCAACAGCCTGTCACCGAGGCATTGCACCTGGAGTTGCCTGGTGCCTGGCAGGTCGAGGTCCTGCCGGGTGCCGGTGATGGCCTGCAGGATCAGGCCGAGACGGCCAAGGCCCGGCTGGCCGAACTGCTGGCAGCGGCGCGGGCTGATGGCATCGAGCAAGTCAGGACCCGCTGGACTCGGCTGACCCAGGCCAAAGCCGAATTGGTTGCCGCGACCAGCGCCCGGGACCAACTGCTGGCCGGCGGTGATGAAGCCGGGATGCTGGACCAGGCCGAGCAACTGCGTACCCGGGTCGACAGCCATGCCAGGGCCCGGAACCGGGCGGATGGCACGCTGGCCGGTTCGGCCGAGCAGGCAGCTGAGGCAATCCAGCTGGCTGAACATCAACGCAGCCTGGCACAGGACGCACGCACTGGCAGGGCTGCCACCGTCGAGGAGTTGCGGGCTGATCGTGACAAGCGGAACACCAGCATCAGCGATCTGACCGGCGAGCTGCGCGCACTGGAACAGCAGATCAGCGCCGACGCGCAGGCATTGGCCCTGGCCCGTGCCGAGCACGACGACCAGGCTGTCGCAGACCAGGCCCAGGCGGCCGAACAGGCGATCCAGGAAGCCGAGGCGAAACTGCAGCAGTGTGAGGGCCGGCTGGCCGAACTGGACGCCGAACAGGTGCTCACCCAGGCAGCAGATGCCCAGGCGAACCTCGAGGGGTTGAGCGAGCAGCTTGCTGACGTTCGTGAAAAGCGGTCTGGTCTGGTTGGGCGGCTCAACGCAATGAACGCCGACCTGCTGCAGCGCGAGGCCGACCAGGCCGAGACAGCCCATGAGCAGGCCAACCGCATCGCACAGGGGCAGAGCCGCAAGGCTAGGGCCGCATTGCGCCTGGAGACCACCCTGCTCGCCCACCAGGAACGCGCCCAGCTCAACTATGTCGAACCCTTCCGGGCAGTGATAGCCGAATATGGCCGGTCCATCTATGCAGATCCGGGGTTTGACGTGCGGGTGGATTCCGACCTGCAGGTCAGTGCCCGTCTGCTCAAGGGGGAGTGGATCGATTTCGATGCCCTGTCGACCGGCGCCAAGGAACAACTGGTGATCCTGATCAGGTTGGCTGCTGCCCAACTGGTGAATCCGGATGACCGGGTGCCGGTGCTTCTCGATGACGCGTTGGGGTATTCAGACCAGCAGCGGCTACGGCGCATGTGGTCGGCCCTGGGCAGGGCTGGTGAGCATTCGCAGGTGATCCTGATGACGGCCAATCCCGAGCGTTATGCCGGGATGCGCCAGCTGGCCAGCATCGAGTTGTGAGGTCAACCGCCCTCTGGGCCAGCCTGCGGTCCTTCCGGGCGTCGCGCTGGCCCACCCTGGGCTCCTATTTCATCGCTGGATGCCCCAATGGTTTGGTCAAGGCCGCCCAAGTTTCGGCAACGGCTCATAACCTTGTCCCATGAGTCTCAACTGGCCAGATCAGCAGCCCGTGCTCGGTGAAGGACCGGTCGTCCTGCGCGCCTGGCGTCCGGACGACACCCAGGCCGTCTACGAGGCCTGCCAGGACGAGATGCTGCAGCAGTTCACCACGGTGCCGGTGCCCTTCGAGCTGGAACACGCAGCGGAGTTCATCGCCACGGGAATGGCAGCCTGGCAGGCCAGGAGTGACGCGTACTTCGCCATCGTCGATGCCGAGGATGCCGTGGTGGGCGCGATCACCCTGATGAATGTGGACGCCGAGGCCCGGCAGGCAGAGATCGGCTATTGGGTGGCCAACTGGGCCCGCGGCAACCACGTGGCCCGACAGGCCATCGCCACGCTCGGTGAGTGGGCGATCACCAGGCTCGACATGGACCGCATCACGATGAAGATCCAGCGCGAGAATGTCGCCTCCATCGCGGCCGCGCTGGCGGCCGGTGCGGTACCCGCGGGCCAGACTGTCGATGTCGAGCACCGCGGCCAGATGATCAACCTGGGCGTTTACGAACTCACCTGACGGCGCCCGCCCGCGGTATTCGACAGGGCTTTCGGGGCTTAAGTAGCCTCAAGGCATGGCCAACCGACTAGCGTCCGCGACCAGCCCGTACCTGCGTCAGCACGCCGACAATCCGATCGACTGGTGGGGCTGGGGCCCCGAACCGTTCGAGGAGGCCAAACGACGCGATGTGCCGGTGCTGGTCAGCATCGGTTACGCAGCCTGCCACTGGTGCCATGTGATGGCTCGCGAAACCTTCTCTGACCCGAATGTGGGTGAGTTGGTCAACCGGGGGTTCGTGGCGATCAAGGTTGACCGCGAAGAGCACCCCGATGTTGATCAGGTGTTCATGCGCGCCACACAGGCGCTGACCGGCCAGGGCGGTTGGCCAACCACGATCTTCTGCACCCCCGACGGACTGCCATTCTTTGCCGGCACCTACTTCCCGCCGGTGGCCCGCAGTGGGCTGCCGTCCTTCACTGACCTGATCACGGTGCTCACCGAGGCCTGGGCCGACCGGCGCGATGAGGTCGTGCAATCAGCCGCCTCGATCGTCAAGCGCATCGCCACCCTCGACCGGCCGCCGCTGCTGTCGATTGCGGACGAGGAATTGGCTCCGCACAAGCTGCTCACCAAGGTGCACACCTCTTATGATCCGGGGCATGGTGGGTTCAGCGGTGCGCCGAAGTTCCCGCAGACCCCACTGCTGGATGCACTGTTCGTCCGGGCTGATCCGCTGGGCAACGACCGTGCGCTGTACACCCTGGAGTCGATGGCGCGCGGTGGGATCCACGACCAGGTCGGCGGCGGCTTCCACCGCTATGCGGTCGACGATGGCTGGGAGGTGCCGCACTTCGAGAAGATGCTGTTCGACAATGCGCTTCTGCTGGGTACTTACACCCGGGCCTGGCTGCGGGCAACCCCGGACGATGGCACCGAGCAGCGCGAGCTGTTCGAGCGGGTGGTGCGTGGCATCGTCGGCTGGCTGCTCGACGAGATGCGCTTGCCCGGCGGCGGTTTCGCGGCCAGCCTGGACGCCGAATCGGTCGATGAACAGGGCGAGCGCACCGAGGGGGCCTACTACCTGTGGAGTCCGCAGCTCTTCGATGAGTACCTGGGCAAGGATTCGCGATTCGCCCAGGGGGTCTTCCACGTCACCTACGGCGGCAACATGCCGATGGGTGCCCATGCGCCCACTGACGGCACCGGGCTGTCGACCCTGCAGTTGCACGGCAACCCGCACCCCGGCAGGCTGGCCAACATCATCGCCGTCCTGAAGGCAGTTCGTGACCGCCGATCCCAGCCAGCCCGCGACGAAAAGGTGGTCACCGCCTGGAATGGATTGTTGATCGATTCCCTCACCCACGCTGCGATGGTCTTCGGTGAGCAGGAATGGCTGGAGGCTGCCCGGCAGTGCGCTGAGTGGCTGTGGCGTGAGCAGTGGGACGCCGCTGCCCGCACCATGCACCGCAGCAGCCTGATCACCGACGGGGTCACCGCGCTCGGCCCCGAGGGTGTTTGTGCCGACTATGCCGGGGCAGCGCTCGGGTTCAGTGCCCTGGCTGGTGCGCTGGGCGATGCCGAATGGCTGGCCCGTGCGACCGAGCTGGTGGAACGTGCGATCGAACTGTTCGGCTCTGATGACGGCGGCTTCCACGATGCCGCCGCCGACGGTGTGTTGTTCGAGCAGCCGCGACGTCCCGATGACGAGGCAACCCCCAGCGCCACGACGATGATGGTGACCGCCTTGCGGGCGGTCGCCAGGCTCTCGGACCGGACTGACCTGGCTGCTCGTGCCGATGCCGCGATCAGCACACTGCGTCCACTGCTGGCCGCTGCACCACTGCACAGCGGATGGGGCCTGGCCGACCTGCTGGCCTCATCGGAGGCTGCCCGCGGTTGGGGTGCCGCCGAGATCGTGGTCGTCGATGAATCAGGCGATCCGATGGGTGAGCTGGCCAGGGCGGCCTGGCGGCTGGCGCCGTGGGGCAGCGTGGTGGTCAGGGCACCGGCGGGCACCGCGGGCTTCGGTGACCTGTTCACTGGCCGCCAGGCGATCGACGGACGCCCCACCGCCTATGTTTGCCGGCAGGGCACCTGCCAGGCGCCGGTCACCGATTGGGCTCAGTTGCGACCCCTGCTGTGGCAGTTGGTGCACTGAGGGCTCAGGTGCCGTAGCGGCGCTCTCGTTGCATGTATGACCGCAGGGCGCGGTAGAAGTCGAGCCTGCGGAAATCGGGCCACAGCGCCTCGCAGAAGTAGAACTCGCTGTGGGCGGACTGCCACATCAGGAAACCGCTGAGCCGCTGCTCGCCCGAGGTGCGGATGATCAGGTCGGGGTCGGGTTGGCCGCGGGTGTACAGGTGTTCTGAGATCTGTTCGATCTCAAGGTTTTCGGCCAGTTGACGCAGGGTGGTGCCCTTGGCGGCCTCATCGACGAGCAGTGAGCGGACGGCGTCGGCCAGTTCGTGGCGACCGCCGTAGCTGACTGCCACGTTGATGTGCATGCCGATGGTGTGCTCGGTGGCATCGGCGGCCTGCCGCAGCGCCAGGGCGGTCTCTTCGGGTAGCAGACTCAGGTCGCCGACGACCATGATGCGGTAGTTGCCGGTATCGGACAGGTCCTTGACCAGTCGGACGATCACCCGGAGCAGGGGAGCAAGCTCATCACCCTTGGAGCGGCGCAGGTTGTCGGTGGACAGCACCCACAAGGTGACGACCTGGATGCCGATCTCGTCGCACCAGCGCACGAACTGCTTCAGTTTGTCGGCGCCGGCCTGGTAGCCGATGGCCAGTGGGCGTCCGGGGGCGTTGGTGCGGGCCCAACGGCGATTGCCGTCGGCGAGCACAGCGATATGGCGGGGCAGGTTTTCGGGCCTGATCTGGCGGCGCAGGCGGCGTTCGTAGGCACGGTAGAGCAGCCGCTTCAGTCCCCACGGCAGGAAGTCGAATGCTTTGGTGAAGGCCTGCGCCAGTGCCACCGCCATGGATTCAATTTAGCGCTTGTGGTCGTGGGCGAGGGGTGTCATGGGTTGAAAGGCACTTGCGCACAGCCAAACCTACGGTAGCGTAGGTTCCATGGACGTTGACCTGCACCAGGGCGCGCAGCCAGCCGCCACCGACGTACGGGACCTCGCCCCCACCGTCATTGACCAACAGCCACCAGCCAAACCGAAGCTGCGCGGCATGCTCCACCTGATCAACACGCCGATCGCGTTGCTGGGTGGCCTGCTGCTGATGATCGTCGCCGATACCGCTCTGCTTCGATTCGGGTGTGCGGTGTGGACGATCACCGCCATCATGCTGTTCGGGCACTCGGCTGTGTACCACCGAGGCCGTTGGACGGCCAGGGTTGAACAACTGTTGCGGCGCATCGACCACTCCAATATCGCCATCTTCATCGCAGGCACCTACACACCCCTGGCACTGGGGGTGCTTGAGGGCACCTCGCGTGTCGTCCTGCTTGCACTGATCTGGGGGTGCGCGCTCGCCGAGATCGCATTCCGGACGCTGTGGCTGGGCGCACCCCGCTGGCTCTACGTCGCCCTCTACCTGGTGATGGGTTGGGCGGCGATCTTCTGGCTGCCCAGCTTCTGGGCCAGCGGTGGACCGGCACTGGTGATCCTGCTGGTCGCCGGAGGGGTGTTCTACTCGGTGGGCGCAGTGATCTACGCCCGCAAACGCCCGAATCCCAGCCCGGCCTGGTTCGGTTTCCACGAGCTGTTCCATGCCGGCACGATCCTGGGCGCACTGTGCCACTGGGTGGCAATCCTGCTCGCCGTCCTGTGAGCCGGGGGCAAGGTGAACTTTCGACGAACATGCGGGCCCGCTTACCGGGTCATCGCGCAGGGCAGTCATAGCCTGATGAGCATGGAGCGATTCGAGCCGTTCCATCCCTCGGCGGGGATGCCCGCCCCGGGCCCATCGGTGCGCATGGTCAGCTACTACCGAACCCCCGGGGTCTGGGTACAGCCACGCCGCGCACCCCGATGCGTCCCACCAGGCGAATCCTGTTTCGGCTGGCGACGCAAGAGGAGTCGATGTGCTTACCAAGATCGATGGCCGTAACAACGCGATAACTGTTTCCGAGCCCGTCCGCACGAAGACCTACGTCGTTGACACCTCGGTGCTGCTGAGCGATCCCCGCGCGCTGCTCCGCTTCGCTGAACACCAGGTGGTGCTGCCGATCGTGGTCATCACCGAGCTTGAATCAAAACGCCACCACCCCGAACTCGGCTACTTCGCCCGCAGCGCCCTGCGGTTGCTCGATGACCTGCGGCAGACTCATGGCCGGCTGGACGCCCCGATCAGCGTCAACGCAGACGGCGGACAACTGCACGTCGAGCTCAACCACACCAACACCGATCGGCTGCCGGCCGGATTCAGCCTGGGCGACAACGATTCACGGATACTGGCACTGGCACTGAATTACCATCACGAGGGGCACGAGGTCGTCCTGGTCAGCAAGGACCTCCCGATGCGGGTCAAGGCCGCCTCGATGGGGCTGGAGGCACAGGAATACCGCAACGAGCAGGTCGCCGACTCCGGCCACACCGGCATGACGACCCTCGAGGTGCCCAGCCACGTGGTCGACGAGATCTTCCAGCACGGCCGAGTCACGCTGCCAGAGGCAGCCGATGTCGTGGTGAACTCGGGGGTGGTGCTGCGCTCGCCGAACAGCACCGCACTGGGCCGCCGGATGGCTGATGGCGCCATCAAGATGGTGCGCACCGACCAGGAGGCGTTCGGGGTACACGGTCGCAGCGCCGAACAGCGGGTCGCGCTCGATCTGCTGCTTGATCCTGCCGTAGGCATAATCTCGCTGGGTGGTCGCGCGGGCACCGGGAAGTCGGCGATGGCGTTGTGTGCGGGCCTGGAAATGGTGATGGAACGTCGCCAGCACTCCAAGGTGATGGTCTTTCGGCCGCTATTCGCTGTTGGTGGCCAGGAGTTGGGTTACCTGCCTGGTACCGAGACCGAGAAGATGAGCCCGTGGGGACAGGCGGTCTACGACACACTGGGTTCGGTCACCAACAAATACGTGATCGATGAGCTTGAACAGCGCGAGATGCTCGAGGTGCTGCCATTGACCCACATCCGGGGCCGCTCGCTGCATGACGCGTTCGTGATCGTCGATGAGGCGCAGTCGCTGGAACGCAACGTGCTGCTCACGGTGCTCAGCCGGATCGGCCAGAATTCGCGGGTCGTGCTCACCCATGACATCGCCCAGCGCGACAACCTGCGGGTTGGCCGCCATGACGGTGTGGCGGCAGTCGTCGAACGGTTGAAGGGCAATCCCTTGTTCGCCCACGTCACACTGACCCGCTCGGAGCGTTCCCCGATCGCGGCACTTGTCACCGAGATGCTCGAGGAACTCTGAACCACTGTCGCAACGCGGTTCTGCCCGCCGGCGGGTGGGCAGTAGCATGACCACGCAGACCAAATAGCGGAGGAAACATGGAACGCGAATCACTGGCCACCCGAACCGGGTTCGACGGCACCATCGACGAATATGTCGAGGTCATGGTCGGGCAGGTGCGCGAACAGGTGGGCGAGGCCAAGGTGCTGTGCGCCCTGTCGGGCGGGGTCGACAGTTCGGTTTGCGCGGCCATCGTGCACCAGGCGGTCGGTGACCAACTGATCTGCATCTTCGTCGACCACGGCCTGATGCGTGCCGGTGAGCCGGAGGGCGTGCGTGAATTGTTCGGTGACCACTTCGGTATGAAGCTGATCATGGTGGACGCCCAGGAACGGTTCTTTGCGAAGCTGGCGGGCGTCGAGGACCCTGAGGCCAAGCGCAAGATCATTGGTGAGGAGTTCATCCGGGTCTTCGAGGAAGAGTCCCGCAAGCTGGGCGAGATCGACTACCTGGTGCAGGGCACCATCTACCCCGACATCCTCGAATCTGACTCCGACTCCGAAAAGGGTGTGGTCAAGTCGCACCACAATGTCGGTGGGCTGCCCGACGACTTCGACTTCGAACTGGTCGAACCGGTGAGGTACCTGTTCAAGGACGAGGTGCGGGCCGCTGGTGAGGCACTGGGGTTGTCGCACGAGATGGTCTGGCGCCAGCCCTTCCCCGGGCCAGGCCTTGGCGTCCGGGTGGTCGGGGCACTGACCCCCGACACTGTGCGGATGGTCCGTGAGTCTGATGCCGTTTTCCGGGACGAGATCGCGAAGGCCGGTCTGGCCGAAGAAATCTGGCAGTACTTCACGGTCTGCCCGGGTGGCCGCGCGGTCGGTGTGGTCGATGGGGCCCGCACCTACGGGCACGCGATCGTCCTGCGGGCAGTGAACAGTGTCGACGCGATGCACGCAGAGGTCGTCGAGTTGCCCTATGACCTGCTGAAGCGGATCACCCTGCGCATCATTGACGAGGTCGAGGGCGTCACCCGGGTGATGTACGACACCACACCGAAGCCGCCCGGCACCATTGAGTGGGAGTGATCGGCGGCTAGCCCTGGGTGGTGGTCTCGGCTGCCTGACGAGCGGCTGAGATCTTCGCTT
>JBMNPP010000085.1:0-10992 GCA_050943675.1 Brooklawnia sp. | reverse complement strand
CAGCGGGCCCGGTGAGTCAATTACCGGGCCCGCTGCCGTTGTCGAGGGTACCTGCGATCAGATCAGACCAAGATCGGTGACAGCCTGCTTCTCATCGAGCAGCTCAGCCACAGAGGTGTTGAGCCGCTCCTGGCTGAAGGCGTCAAGCTCCAGACCCTGGACGATCTCGTAGCTGCCATCGTTGACCACGCACGGGAACGAACTGATGATGCCCTCGGCAACGCCGTAGGAGCCATCGCTGGGGACAGCCATCGACACCCAGTCGTTGGCGGGGGTGCCCAGCACCCAGTCGCGCATGTGCTCGACGGTGGCGTTGGCAGCCGATGCAGCGGAGCTTGCCCCGCGGGCCTCGATGATCGCCGCACCGCGCTTTGCGACCTTGGGAATGAACTCGTCCTCGATCCAGGCCTGCTCGACCAGCTCGCCGGCCTTGCGGCCGTTGACCCTGGTGTTGAAGATGTCGGGGTACTGGGTCGAGGAATGGTTGCCCCAGATGGTCATATTGGTGATCTCGCCGACACCGACACCGAGTTTCTTGGCCAACATCGCCTTGGCACGGTTGTGGTCGAGGCGGGTCAGCGCATTGAAGCGCTCATCGGGGATATCGGGCGCATTGCGCATGGCGATCAGGGCGTTGGTGTTGGCCGGGTTTCCGGTCACCAGCACTCGCACGTCATCGGCAGCCACATCATTGAGGGCCTGGCCCTGGGCAGTGAAAATCGCGCCGTTCGCGCTCAGCAGGTCCCCCCGCTCCATGCCAGCCTTGCGCGGCATCGCGCCGACGAGCATCGCCAGGTTCGCACCATCGAAAACCTTCTTGGGATCATCACCGATCACGACATTGACCAGGTTGGGGAAGGCACAGTCGTCCAGTTCCATGACCACGCCCTCGAGCGCCTTCAGAGCCGGGGTGATTTCCAGCAGGCGCAATTCGATTGGGCGATCTCCCAGCAGCGAACCGCTGGCGATACGGAACAGCAGGCTGTAACAAATTTGGCCGGCAGCACCGGTTACTGCCACCTTTACTGGGCTTTGGTTCACAAGGATTCCTCTTCTCGACTTCGACGAAGTATTCCAAGGGTCAGCCTAGTCACTTGCGCGCTATACGGTCACACCTCACTTGAAGATGACGGTCCGAACACCGTCCAGGAAAATGCGGCGCGCAGCGAACAGGCTGACCGCAGAAGTCAGCGTCTCGGATTCCAGTCCCTGACCGATCCTGCTCAATTCGGCCACCGTGTGCGAATGGTCCACCCGCTGCACGTTCTGCTCGATGATGGGCCCCTCATCCAGATCAGAGGTGACGAAGTGTGCGGTCGCCCCGATCAGCTTGACCCCACGGGTCTGCGCTTGCCGGTACGGGTTTGCGCCCTTGAAACCGGGCAGGAAACTGTGGTGGATATTGATTGCCCGGCCAGCCAGATCAGCGCACAATTCAGGCGACAGGATTTGCATATAGCGCGCCAGCACCACCAGGTCGATATTGAAATCGGCCACGCAATGCCTGATCCGGTCCTCCATGAGGTGCTTGTTCTCGGGCAGCACCACCTGGGACCCGAATGGAATGCCATAGAACTCGGCCAGCGGGCGCAGGTTTTCGTGATTCGACAGGATCAATGGGATCTCGACCGGCACATCGCCGGATCGCTGGTGGAACAGCAGGTCATTCAGGGGCCCGCCCGCCTTGCTGACAAGCAGCAACACCCGGGTGCGGCGTTCAGCCTCGGTGATCTCCCATTGGGCGGCGAACCGGGCTCCGACCCCCTCCATCGCCCGTTCGAACTCGGTCGGGTCGCCGGACAGGTCGATCTCGACCCGCATGAAGAAGCGTCCGGTGTCGGTGGAGCTGAACTGCTGCAGTTCGGTGATATTCCCACCGCAGCCCACGATGGCGCCAGTGACAGCATGGACGATGCCGGAAGTGTCATCGCAAGAGAAGGTTAGGATCATCTGATGCACCCGACGAGCCTACCGGCCCCACTGCTGGGCCTCATCGATGCCCGCGGGCTGCGCGACCGCACCTGCCTGATCGGGGTGGATGGACTCGGAGCAGCAGGCAAATCCACGCTCGCCGCCCGGCTGGCCACCGAGATCGGCGGCGTGGTCGCCTCGACTGACGACCTGTCGGCACCCGGCAGCGACCCCTGGGAGATCGACCGCTTCATCGCCGAGATCTGGACGCCGTTGAGTCAGGGCAGGCCGGCCCGCTACCGCGTCCACCACTGGACCCGGGCCGAACCGGGGCAATGGGTCGACCTGCCGGCCAACATCCCGGTCGTGCTCGAAGGGGTGCGCTCGACTGCCCGGGCCAACCCTGCACCATTCGACCTGCGCATCTGGGTCGATGCGGACCTGCCCACCCGGTTGGCGCGCGCCGAGGCCCGCGATCCGGGCCGGTTCAGTTGCTGGACGACCAACTGGATGCCCATCGAGCAGGCCTGGTTTGCCGCGGAGCGTCCCGACCTGGTGGCCGACCATGTGGTGCGGCAAACCGCTATCGGTCCCTGGCCTGGGGGCCGCTCGGATTGAGGCTAGATTGTTGCCAACAGCGACCAACGAAGGGATGCGTCAATGGCAAAGATCAAGGTGGCCGGCAAGGTAGTTGAACTCGATGGCGACGAGATGACGCGAGTCATCTGGGCCTTCATCAAGGACCGGTTGATCCTGCCGTATCTGGACGTTGACCTTGACTACTTCGACCTGAGTATCCAGAACCGCGACGCCACCGACGACCAGGTGACCATCGACGCCGCGAACGCCATCAAGCAGGCCGGTGTGGGTGTCAAGTGCGCCACCATCACCCCTGATGAGGCCCGGGTTGAAGAATTCGGCCTGAAGAAGATGTGGCGCTCACCCAACGGGACCATCCGCAACATCCTGGGTGGTGTCATCTTCCGCGAGCCGATCGTGATCAGCAATATCCCGCGGCTGGTGCCGGGCTGGACCAAACCGATCGTGGTCGGTCGTCACGCCTTCGGCGATCAGTACCGCGCCACCGATTTCAAGGTGCCCGGCCCCGGCACCATCACCATGACGTATACCCCCACCGACGGCTCTGCCCCGATGGAGTTCGATGTCGTCAACATGCCCGAGGGCGGCGGTGTGGCGATGGGCATGTACAACTTCACCGACTCGATCCGTGACTTCGCCCGCGCGTCGATGAGCTATGGCCTGCAGCGCGGCTACCCGGTCTACCTGTCGACCAAGAACACCATCCTGAAGTCCTACGACGGCGCCTTCAAGGACATCTTCGCCGAGGTCTACGAGAACGAGTTCCGCGCCCAGTTCGAGGCCGCCGGGCTCAGCTACGAGCACCGGTTGATCGACGACATGGTCGCTGCCGCCCTGAAGTGGGAGGGCGGCTATGTGTGGGCCTGCAAGAACTACGACGGCGATGTGCAGTCCGATACCGTCGCGCAGGGATTTGGCTCGCTGGGCCTGATGACCTCGGTGCTGATGACCCCGGACGGCCAGACCGTCGAGGCCGAGGCCGCTCACGGCACGGTTACCCGGCACTACCGCCAGCACCAGCAGGGCAACCCGACCTCGACCAACCCGATCGCATCGATCTTCGCCTGGACAGGTGGGCTGAAGCACCGGGGCAAAATCGACCACACCCCGGACGTCACCGTTTTCGCCCGAACCCTGGAGAATGTCTGCATCAACACGGTGGAACAGGGGAAGATGACCAAGGACCTGGCCCTGCTGGTCGGCCCCGACCAGCCGTGGCTGACCACCGAGGAATTCCTCAATGCACTGGACGAGAATCTGCGTCACCGACTCAAGGGCTAGAGCCTGCTGATGGTTGGCTAGGATCGTTCGGGTGAGTGACCTACTCGTCTCCGTCCTGATCGTTTTTGTGCTGTTCTTCGTTGGGGGCCTGTTCGCCGCCGCGGAGATGAGCCTGGTTACCCTCCGGGAGGGCCAGATCCAGCGGTTGGCCGCGAGGGGCAAGCGGGGCAAGGCGATCGCGACGCTGGTGGGTAACCCGAACCGGTACCTGTCCGCGGTGCAGATTGGTGTCACCCTGGCCGGCTTCCTGTCGGCATCCTTCGGTAGCGACTCGCTGGCGGGACGTTACCTGACGCCCTGGCTGATCGGGCAGGGTGTGCCCGAGGGGGCGGCAGGCACGCTGTCGCTGATCCTGGTCACCGCAGTCATCTCGTTCCTGTCGATCGTGCTCAGCGAACTGACCGCCAAACGGCTCGCTCTGCAACGGCCCGAGGAGTTCGCGCTGGCGCTGGCGCCGATGATCAACGTGATCGCAACGATCAGCACCCCGCTGATCTGGCTGATCGACAAGTGCACCAACGTCCTGGTGCGGATTCTCGGCGGCGACCCGAACGCCGACAAGGACGAGGTGACCGAGGAAGAACTGCGCTCGATGGTCGCCAATGCGAACATGCTCGGTGATGAGGAGCGCAGGATCGTCGACGACGTCTTCGATGCAGGCGACCGCAGCCTGCGCGAGGTGATGGTGCCACGCACCGAGGTCGACTTCCTCGATGGTGATATCACCGCGGCCTCGGCGATCAGGATTGTGCGGGACGCACAGCGTTCGCGCTACCCGGTGACCGATGGTTCACCCGACCAGGTCGTCGGCTTCCTGCACGTACGCGACCTGATGGGCCTGGACAGTGCGGCACGCATGACCCCGGTCAAGCAACTGGCCCGCCCGGTGCTGAGCCTGCCCGAGACAGTCCGGGTGTTGAAGGCGCTGACCGAAATGCGGCGCGAATCATCGCACCTGGCCATCGTCCGCGACGAGTATGGCGGCACTGCCGGCATCATCACCCTGGAAGACCTCATCGAGGAGTTGATCGGTGAGATCACCGACGAATACGACTTCATCGACGACTCGGTGCTTGAACATGAGCAGGTGCACGACTTCGAGGGCCTGATCTCACTGGAGGACTTCGCTGACCGCACCGGCTACCTGGTGCCCGAGGGCCCCTATGACACCCTGGCCGGCTACCTGATGGCCCAACTACAGCGCGTCCCGCAACTGGATGATGTCATCGAGGCCGAATTGCAGCCGGTCGAAGTGACCGAGACCAGCCACCCGGTGCGCGTCACCATGCGGGTCTCCGAGATGGACGGGCGACGCATCGCCTGGGTCGACATCACCAAGTTCGAACGCTTGCCACAAACCCTGGCCGAGTGAACACCGACGGCTGGGCACTGCTCAGTTCGCCGCAGGTCAGCGAGCTGCTGGCCGCGATTCTGGCCACCGAGGGCGGCCAGTTGCTGGCCTGGCGGCTCGACCAGGTCGACCGCACCCCCGGTGAGGTGTCGACGGTGTCCTACCTGGCCACCACCCAATGGCCGGGCCGGGGGATCCACGAAGAGCTCATCGGCGTCACCGCCCGTGCGGCCGGTCCCAGTCAGATTGACCGGCGGGCCAAGGTCTTCACCGTGCAGGGCATCGAACTGGTCGCCTGGCGCTACCCGGACGACCCCGAACTGCCGGGCCTGCGCACTGCTGCCTTCGGGTCGGCAGTGGCCGCCCTGTTCAATGAGCAGCAGCTGGTTGACCGCCGCCTGCACGCCGACCAGATCGAACTGCAGATGGTCACCTACCGGCCGCGGTGTCGGGCAGTGGTGCGCGCCGACCTGCCCGGCCTGGGCCGTACCTTCTACCTGAAGGCGATGCGTGCCAGCGAGGTGGCCACCGTGCTGGCCCGCCACCGGTTGCTGGGCGCACACGGCCTGCCGGTCCCCAAGATCGTGGCGGTCGACCCGGATGCGCTGATCGTGATGCCGGCACTCCCCGGTGAACCACTGGCGGTCCGCCTCTACGAGGCGACCCCGCCGGTCGATGCTCGCCAGTTGGTCGAGTTGCTGGACGCACTGCCACCAGCGGTGGCCGGGTTGCCCCGCCGCCAGTCCTGGGCCGATCACGTCAACCACTTCGCCGGCCTGGTCGCCGGCGCGCTACCCGGCCAGGCCGCCCGGTTGGCCTGGATGACCTCGGTGATCGTCCCCGGCCTGGCGGGTTACCCGTTGGGCGTCGAACCCACTCACGGCGACTTCCACGAGGGCCAGGTCTTCGTATCTGGTGGGCGCATCACGGGCCTGCTTGACATAGACACCATCGGGCCCGGCCGGCGGACCGATGACCTGGCCTGCCTGTTGGCGCACCTGTCCACGGTGCAGGGCATGAATCCTCAGCAGGCCGGGCGGCTGGACCGCTTGGTGGGCCAGTGGACCGCCGTCTTCGACCAGCGGATTGACCCGGTTGAGCTCCGGTTGCGCACTGCGGCGGTGACCATCTCGCTTGCCTCGGGGCCCTTCCGTGCCCAGGAACCGAACTGGCAGCGAACGACAGTGGCCATCCTGGACGCAGCCGAGCGCTGGCTGCGGCAGTTGGGCAGCTAGACCCCGAGGCACCGTCACCGCACGCTTACGGTCGACCCCTTGCACGTCGCATTGACGTCTGGCGAGGGCCCTTGAGGCGTCGATACAGGGAAGTGCTGTTCCTTCAGCTACGTAGGTGTCGCGAGCTGTTCATCTACGACAGTGCGCGACGCCTACATAGTTTTGTGATCAGCGCCGGCCGGTATTCGCCTCTCCCGTGGAGCGGCATATGAAAAGCGGGGCACTACCGCGCCTTTCAGGCACGGCGGTACCCCTCTTTGGATACCAGCTGGGCTGCCCAGCCTCCAGTAGATAACCGGCAGGCCCAGGTGGCGTCGTGTCGTGGTTGGCTCAGGCGTCCAGCATGTCGCCGGACAGGAACTCGGCGTAGGCCGGCAGGTCGAGCTGGCCGCTACCCGAGACGCCGATGAGCACGACCTGGCCGTCGCCGTCGTCCTCGGCATCCTTCAGGTGCGCCAGGGCACCAGCGATGGCGTGGTTCGACTCCGAGGCCGGGATGATGCCCTCGGCGCGGCTGAAGAGCACACCGGCCGCGAAGGCGTCCCGCTGCCTGATCGCCACTGCTTCGAGCAGTTTCTGGTCGTATGCCGCCGACACCAGCGGCGCCATGCCGTGGAAGCGCAGCCCTCCGGCGTGCACCGCATCGGGCACGAAATCGGCGCCCAGGGTGTACATCTTCAGCAGCGGGGTCAGGTTGGCGGTGTCACCGAAGTCGTACCGGTATTCACCAGCGGTCAGTGAGGGGGCCGCAGCCGGCTCGCAGGCAACCACGCGCACGTTGGCGTCCTCGGTCAGGTTCTTGTGCAGGAACGGGAAGCTCAACCCGGCCAGGTTCGAGCCGCCACCTGCACAGGCGAACAGGTGGTCGGGCAACCGCTCGCCAACCAGTTCAAGTTGGGCCAGCGACTCCAGGCCGATGACCGTCTGGTGCAGCGCAACGTGATTCAGCACGCTGCCCAGCGAATAGTTGGCGTTCGGGTCCTTGGCGGCCTCTTCGATGGCCTCGCTGATCGCCATGCCCAGCGAGCCCGGGGTGTCGGGGAAACGCTCGCGCAACTGGCGTCCCACTTCGGTGCGCTCGGACGGGCTGGCCGTCACCTGCGCGCCGAAGGTCTCCATCTGCATGCGGCGATAGGGCTTGGTCTCGAAGCTGTTGCGGACCTGCCAGACATCACACTCCAGTCCGAAGACTTCACACGCGAAGGCCAGTGCGGCACCCCACTGACCCGCACCGGTCTCGGTGGTCAGCCGGGTGATGCCGGCCTGGGCGTTGTAGTAGGCTTGCGCGACCGACGAATTGGTCTTGTGGCTGCCGACCGGCGAGGAACCCTCGTACTTGTAGTAAACCTTGGCCCGCGTGCCGATGGCTGCCTCAAGCCGATGGGCACGGTACAGCGGCGCAGGACGCCACAACCGGTAGATCTCGCGCACCTGTTCGGGTATTTCGATCCAGCGTTCATTGCTCATTTCCTGCTCGATCAACGCCGGCGGGAAGATCGCGGCCAGATCGGCAGCCTGGGCAGGCTCCCTGGTGGCCGGATTCAGCGGCGGGGGAGGAGGAGTGGGCAGATCCGGGGCGATGTTGTACCACCGGATCGGGATTTGGTCCTCGGACAGGAGGATCTTGGTGCGCTCATCACTCATGCACAGCAGGCTAGTCGCTGGCGCGACCTGGTGGCCTTGGCGTTCGGCAGGTGGTTCGGATAACGTCGCAAATGTAACTTACATCGGCGTTGTCGTGGGAGGCAGTCATGAAGGTGCTGAGGCTCTTGCTGGCGGGACTGTTGGCGATCGCATTGGCCGGCTGCGCCGCCGAACCGTCAGGGACGACCGGTAGTCCTGCCCAGAGCCCGCAAACCCCCGCCGGTGGACAGGGCCTGAAGGTCTGCCAGGTCGCCGATGCCAGCGGGTTCGCTGATGGCTCGTTCAACCAGACCGTACACAATGGCCTGTTGCGCGCCGCTGACGAACTGGGTGTGGCCACCGGCGAGATCCAGGCGCCCGGTGAGGCCGATTACGCCGCCGCAGTTGAATCGCTGGTTGATGCCGACTGCGAACTGATCATCCTGGTCGGATTCAAGCATGCCGACGCCGCCCAGGCCGCTGCCCAGGCCAATCCCGAGGTTGACTTCCTGCTGGTGGACGCGATGGTCGAAACCCCACTGGATAACCTCAAGCCCCTGCTGTTCGACCCCGCCGGAGCCGCTTTCCTGGCCGGCTACCTGGCTGCAGCACAGTCCCGAACTGGGGCCGTGGCCACCTTCGGTGCGGTGAAGAACGCCGACGTGCTGCTCTTCCTGAATGGTTACGCCGGTGGGGTGGCCCACTTCAACCAGACCAAGGACGCCGATGTGCAACTGCTCGGCTGGGATGTGGAGACACAGGACGGTCAGTTCATCACCTCGCAGGCGCCCTTCCAGGACGTCGCTGCAGGCAAGACGACTGCCGAAAACCTGGCTGGTCAGGGCGCTGACGTGATCTTCCCCGTCGCCGGGATGGCCGGAACCGGTGCACTGCAGGTTGCCCAGGAATCCGGTGGCGAGGTGCAGGCGATCTGGGTCGATTCCGACGGCTGCCTGGCCAACCCGTCGTTCTGCCCGGTGATCCTCACCTCGGTGGTCAAGGCCATGGATGTCGCAGTCTTCGATGCGATCAGCGCAGCCGTGGACGGCCAATTCAGCAACGAGCCCTACCACGGCACCCTGGCCAATGGCGGGGTGGGTCTGAGTCCCTTCCACGAATTGGATGACCAGGTCAGCGCCCAGACCAGGGCCGAACTGGAGCAGATCCGCGAACAACTGATCGATGGTTCGATCACTCCGCCAGCAGCGGGTTAGAGTGCGATGGTTGCTTCCCCAACCGCACGAGGAGTCCCGATGAACAACCTGCGCATGGCCCTGGCAGCTGGCTTGACGGCCCTTGCCCTGGTGGGTTGCGCCACGCCACCCGAGCCAGCCACCCCGACCACCGAGGCCCCACCGGCCACCCCGGCCGAAAGCTACCTGGCTTGCCTGGTCACCGATGCCGACCAGGGGGCTGACGGTTCGCCGATTGTCGGTGCCCTCAACGGCCTGGACCGCGCCCAGCTCGAGCTCGGCATCGAAACCAGTCATGTGACCGCCGCCGACCAGGCCGACTATGCCGGCCTGCTGATGGCCCAGGTTGACGCGGGCTGTGACATCGTTGTTGGCCTTGGTACCCCGATGGCCGATGCCATGGAGGCAGCCGCAAAGGCCAACCCGGCAACCCAATTCGCGCTGGTGGACGCCACCCCCAACTCTGCGCCGGCCAACCTGCGTCCGGTGTTGTTCAGTGCCCATGAATCGGGTTTCCTGGGTGGCTATCTGGCAGCGGCCAACTCGCAAAGCGGCAAGGTGGGCACCTTCGGCAGCCTGAGCGTGCCCGCAGTCACCATCTACATGGATGGTTTCGTGCAGGGCGTCGACCACTACAACCAGGCCAACCAGGCCGAGGTGGAGGCGCTCGGCTGGAGCCTGGAGGCCCAGGACGGCACCTTCGTCCGCTCCGACTCTGCTCCACAGGACGACCCGGCTGCCGGATGGGTGGCCGCCCAGTCACTGGTCGACGAGGGCGCTGATGTGATCATGGCTGTCGCCGGGCATTCAGGTACCGGTGCCCTCGAGTTGGCCAGCCAGTCCGAGGCGCTGCGTATCATCTGGTCGGATACCGATGGGTGCCTGACCCAGCCGCAGTACTGCAACCAGTTGCTGGGCTCGGTGGTCAAGGACCGCGCTGCCGCGGTGTTCGAGGTCATCCAGACCGACCACGCCGGGAACAGCGCGGCCGGCATCTTCGCTGCCAACCTGCGTAATGCCGGGACGGGTCTGCTGGCTGGTGCTGATGGCCAGTTCCCCAACGAGATTGGCAGCGAACTTGATTCGTTGCGCGAGCAGGTCATCGAAGGCACCATCACGGTCAATTCACCCTCGTCGATCGCCTAGCCGATGGGTCGGGTCGAGCTGCAGCGACTCACCAAACGCTATGGTGCGCTGCTGGCCAACGATGCGATCGACCTGACCCTCAACCCCGGCGAGATCCATGCCCTGCTGGGCGCCAACGGTGCGGGAAAGACCACTCTGGTCAACATCCTGGCCGGAACCCTGCCAGCAACATCGGGGCAGGTGCTGGTGCCCGGACGCCTGCGCGTGGTGCACCAGCACTTCCGGCTGGTCGAAACCTTCACCGTGGCCGAGAACATCATGCTCGGGCGCGAACCCGGCCCGGGCTTCATTCTCGACGGCAGGCGAGGCCGTGCCCTGGCGCGGGAGGCTGCTGAACGCTTCGGTCTCGACCTCGATCCGGACGCTGTGGTGGCCGACCTGCCGGTCGGTGCGCGCCAGCGCGTCGAGGTGGTCAAGGCACTGGTTGATGATGCCGACTGGTTGGTGCTGGACGAACCGACAGCCGTCCTGCGGCCCGCCGAGATCGACCACCTGATGGGCGTGCTGGACAGGCTGCGCAAGGCTGGGCGCGGCATCCTGTTGATCACCCACAAACTCGCCGAGGCCACCGCGATCGCCGACCGGATCACCGTCCTGCGTCAGGGGCGGGTGGTGGCCGAGGTGGCACCCGACATCCCGCACAGCGAACTGG
>JBMNPP010000084.1:0-11056 GCA_050943675.1 Brooklawnia sp. | reverse complement strand
CGGAGCGACCGGCAGGTTTCAGCGAGTCGGACACACGGACCATCTCTGAGAACTCGAGCACACTGAAATTCGACCAGTCAGGGTTCGAGAAGGCCTAGCTCGGCAAGACCCCGCATCCCTGAGTTCCGATCGTGGTGTTCAGGCTGCCTCAACCACTCGTGAGTCAGCGACCATGTCGTGCACGGTGATGCCCGACTTGCGTACCACCCCCCAGATGCCGACGCCGATCACCGCATAGGTGATCCCCGAGACTGCGACCAGGCTGGGGTCAGGCCGGTCGAACCCGCCATAGGCGGCACCGATGGCGACCGTGTGCCCCAGGTGCCAGGGAATCGCGACCTTCACCAGGTTGCGGGCCAGCGACCCGCCGAACGGCAACTTGCCGCCACCTGAGCGTTCGACCTCAAGGCCCAGTCGTCGCTTGCCCCAGGTGTGGCCACGGGCCTCTCCGACGGCCGCGACAGCTGTTGCGATTGCGACCGGCACGGCACTTGCTGCCAGCACCAGTTCGCGGGATTGGCCGATGCCGGCCCGGGCGGCGAGCACTCCCGCCGGAATCGTGGCCACCGCTATGCCGAGGTAGCCCAGACAGTCCAACGCGTAAGCGGCGACGCGGCGCCGCGCGAGCGGGTTCATGCCATCCCAGTCTTGCAGGTCTGGCGAAAGCAGTGTCAGTGTCGTCTGCTTGGCTTGCCCATAAGCAACTGCACGGCTTCAAGGAGGCAGCTATGACGCAGTGGGCGCAACCACTGACCCCCGTTGACGATGTGCGCTGCGGCCACCATGCGGCCCAGGTGATCTCGTTGTACGACTGGCAGCTGGATGCTCTCGCAGCGTGGGAGGACGCCGGCCGACGTGGGGTCGTCCAGGCCGTCACTGGCACTGGGAAGACCCGCATCGGGCTGGCCGCCATCGACGATGCACTCCGCGCGGGTCGCCAATCGGTAGTCATCGTGCCGACTCTCGCCCTGGCCAGGCAGTGGCGAGCCGCCCTCGCGGAACTGCTGCCGCAGGTCCGCCGCTTTGACAAGCGTCGGCCCGACCGTCAGTGGGATGTGATTGTGACCACAGTCCAGTCGGCGATGCGCCGCCCAGCCCTGGTGCAGCAGGGTGGGCTGATCGTGGCCGACGAATGTCACCGCTATGGCGCCGAGGGCTATGCGCTGGCGCTCAACCGCAGCTACCAGTGGCGGCTCGGGCTGACCGCCACCCTGGAACGCGGTGATGACGGCGACGAGATCCTGCGTAGCTACTTCGATGGCATCTGTTTTGACCTCGGTTACCAGCGGGCAACTGCCGACCAGCTCATCGCCCCATTCAAGTTCGCGCTGGCATCGGTGCCCCTCAGCGGCGACGAGCGAGCCGAATACGACGAACTGGACGCGGCACTGAAATCCACCAGGCTGACCCTCATTGAACGGTGGGGTGTCCCGGAGTCGCCGGTCGCCGACTTCCTGCGCGGCGTCAGCGTCCTCGCCGAGGACCGCACAGTGGGTGGGGGCGGCAGCCTCGCGCGGTTCTACATGGCCAAGTTCTCCCGCCGGAAGGCGTTGCTTGCGGGCAGCACCATGAAGTTGCGGGCGCTCGCGGGGTTGTCGCCGGCCGTCCAGGGGTCCGGAGGCTCGATCGTCTTCACCCAGACCCGGGACGCGGCTTGTTCGGCAGCCGACGTGCTGGTATCGACTGGGTGCACGGCTGCAGCAGTGCACGCCGACTTGGGCGATGACGAACGCGAAGCACGGCTCGATGACCTCAAGAAGGGTGCGGTTGCTGCGCTGGCTGCGCCGCGTGTTCTGGACGAGGGCATCGATGTGCCCGACGCGAGCCTGGGCATCGTGATGGCATCGAACCGGAGCCGCCGCCAGATGATCCAGCGGCTCGGCCGGGTGCTGCGCAAACGCGCGGGCAAGGTCGCCAGGTTCGTGGTGCTCTACGCCGAGAACAGTGTGGAGGACCCGCATATCTCCGGCCACCTGCCCGACTTCTATGACGACTGCCTCCCCTGGGCGCAGGAACATGCCGAATTCCGGCTCGGTGCTGGGGACCTGCCGGCCCTGCTGGAATTCCTGGGTGTCGCCACCGATGATCAGTCCGCCGAGCTGGATCGTCAGATGACCAGCGCTGGCGCCAGTCCGACACCGGAACCCGCGACCGAGCCGGAGGGCCGACGGACAACTGTTGCCGAACCAACCCCCGACCAGCGCAGCATGGAACGCTTTCTACAGCCGCCATTGGGTGCCTTCACCAAGGTAACCCTCGATCAGGTGGGCGACTACTTCTCGGCGATGAAGCGGTACCCGCTGCTGAACGCTGCCGAGGAAGTGCACCTGGCCAGGGCCATTGAGGCAGGGCTCTATGCAGCGCACCTGCTTGGGGAGGAGACCACCCACCCCGAACCGGAACTGCTCAAGCGGATCGCCCGCACGGGCGATCTGGCCCGGCAGTGGATGATCGTGTCCAACCTCAGGCTGGTCGTGCACATCGCCAAGAAGTACGTCGAACGTGGCCTTGACCTCGCTGACCTCATCCAGGCCGGCACGGAAGGACTCATCCGCGCAGTCGAGAAGTTCGATTTCCAGAAGGGCTTCAAATTCTCCACCTACGCCACCTGGTGGGTCAGGCAGGCGATCCATCGCGCGGTGGACGATGAGGGCACCACCATCCGGACACCCGTGCATTTCGCTGAGAAAATCCGTCAGGTGGACAGGTTGCGTCGGAAGGTCAACCAGAGTTGGCGCGAATTCCTGAAAGCACACCCCGAAGGTGTGCCCGAGGTGGTCACCCGTGAAGAACTCGAGCGGATGGAGAAGCTGAGCCGACCGATCGTCAGCACCGACTGGCTTGTTGAACAGGTGGATGATTCCTGGACGGGCGCCCAGATCGGCCGCACCGAGGAACCCGTGGAAGACCAGTTGACCGACCGGATGCTCACGCAGGCAACGGTTCAACGAGTCTTCGACTTCATCGACGTCCAGCAACCAGGAGCGACCTTCGTGCTCCGATGCCGCTACGGCTTCCAGACCGGTGAACCCGAAACCCTCGAGACCATCGGGCAGCGTCTTGGACGTACCCGCGAGCGAGCTCGCCAGATTGAGAAACGAGCCCTGCAACTGGCCCGGGAGCACCTGGTGCCAGCGCCGCCCCCTGCCGCCCCGAAGCGTAAGCGACGTCCTCGACCGGCTGCCAAGGCGATGGGACAGCGGCAGACATCCGATCGGACCAGACGGTGGTCATCCAGCCAACCGGTCACCAACAGCCCCGGCGAGTCGTCGCTCCCGGTCGACCCGGGCGTCCCCTTCCAGAGTGCCCGGCGCGGCCTGCCGACCGACTTGCCTGAAGCCGCCCAACCAGATCGGACATATCGGCCCCGCCGCATACTCTCAGTGGCCTGAACTCTTGGGCAGGCTCTGTCAGAATTCCCGCATGGACGACGAGCAGCAGAACAACCTGCCGAACCCTCCGCGGAAGACCATCAGTTACGTCGGCCTGGGCATTGCCCTGGGGGCCGGGCTCGGGATGATCATCGGGATGCTGGTGTTCGACACGATCGCGCCAGGAATCGGCGTTGGTGTGGCCCTCGGCGTGGTGATCGGAGCCGCACTTGACGCGCAGCGGCGACGAGCCACCTGATCGAATTCGTTCAACTATGTAGGCGTCGCGAGGTGGCCTCCACGAACAGCTGACGACGCCTACATAGCTGGAGGTGTCGTGCCTGCCGGGGTGTTGGGGGCGGGTGGTGTCCGCTGGCATGGCCAGCGCGGAAAGTCTATGTCGGTTCAGGGGTCAGACCGGGTGAAAGCTGGCCATTGGTTCGGCATCTGGTCCGTTTGGGTCGCGAGGGTGCTCACCAAGCCCAATTTGCTTATTTGCGCTTGTCAAAAGCATGATGTCTCCTGTCGGTTGAATGCACCCCCTGGAGGTCGACATGATTTTGCGACGATTTCATCCTGTCCCGTTGACGCTGGCTCTGTTGCTTGGGTTGGCTGGGTGCGGGTCCACCCCTGAAGAGCCGGTTGTCTCGCCCCCCTCCGTGGTCGCGAGTTCATCGCCTGTGGTTTCCCAGAGCCCGACCCCGGACATGGATGCGCTCTATGCAGAGGCAGAGCAGGTCCTGCGTCGCTGGGTGGAGCTCGAGAAGGGCTACGAGCTAACTGGGGATTTCAGTGAGTACCCACCGGGCCTTCAAGAGGTGCTGGCGGAGCCGGTGCTCGGGCTGAGCCGTAACAACTTTGAGGTAGCCAAGGAGAACGGCTGGCGAGCGAAGCCCGGCAGCCAGCCTCGTGTCACATCAGAGCCGGCCACAGGGATGAGAATGGATGATTCGGAGGTGGCCTTGAGAATCTGTCTGGACACTACGGACGCTCCGATGGTGGATGCCTCGGGTGAAGTGGTTTCGCCGGGTGGATTCCAGGTGCTGGTGTTCTATTTCAAATATTTCGATGAAGACCTCAAGATCTTCGCGACCAGTTCGTACGAGTTGGTGACGGCATGCCCGTTCGAGTGATCGGTGTGCTCTTGGCAGCTGCGATGGTCAGCCTGTCTGGGGCGTTGGCCTGGGCAGACTCGTGCCCACCGGGCATGGCGTTCGCGGGATTGGCCGGTGTCAAGACTTCTAGTACTGGTGATACTGCGACCACTTGCGCGTCGCTTCCCGGTCAGGCTCCCGTGGACCCAGCTGTACCGGCAGGTCCGGATCCCGCTCAGCACGCCGATCCGGGTGAGGGCTCTGTTCCGGCCAAGGATCCGTGGCGGTATGACCAGGTTGAGGGTGAGGACGGGCAGTTGTGAGATCGGCGTTGTCGGATGTGTCGGTGCGCGAGTTTGCTGCGGTTGTGGTCGGGTGAGCCGCGGTTCAGCACGGAAATCATCCCGGTTTGGGTGGGTGCTGATCGCTCAACTATGTAGGCGTCGCGAGCTGGCCTCTACGAACAGTTCGCGACGCTTGCATAGCTGGAGGAGCAGCGCCCACCGGTATTGGGCTGGTGTTGTCGGCTGGCATGGGCGGCGCCGAAGACGCGAGATTCGGGTTGCGGGCCGTTTGTGTTGAGTGCGCTCACCAAGTCAATTTGCGTATCAGTGCTTGTCAGACGCATGATGTCTCTTGTCGGTTGAATACACCCCCTGGAGGTCGACATGATTTTGCGACGATTTCGTCCCGTCCCGTTAACGCTGGCCCTGTTGCTTGGGTTGGCTGGGTGCGGGTCCACGACTGAGGATCCAGCTGTCTCGCCCGCCCCAGCGGTAGCGAGTCCGTCCCCGATCATCTCCCCAAGCCTGACTCCGGACATGGATGCGCTGTATACCGAGGCAGAGGAGGTCCTGCGTCGCTGGACAGAACTTGAACACAAGCACGCCGTTAGCGGCGACTCCAGCGGGTACCTGCAGGAGCTTGCAGAGGTTATGGCGGAGCCCGTGATCTCGCTTGCGATTGCGAATTTCGAGGTAGCCGAAGAAGAGGGCTGGGGGGCGCTGCCCGGGCCGGGCCCACGTCTGACGGTGGAACCAGCCAGGGGATTGCGAATGGATGGCTCAGAGGTGGCACTGAGAGTATGTCAGGACACCACCGACGTGCCGACGGTGGATTCCTCAGGTGAAGTGGTCTCGCCGGGTGGCTTCCAGGTGCTGGTGTTCTATTTCAAATACTTCGATGAAGACCTAAAGATCTTCGCGACCAGTTCGTACGAGTTGGTGACGGCATGCCCGTTCGAGTGATTGGTGTGCTTTTGGCAGCTGTGATGGTCAGCCTCTCGGGAGCGTGGGCCTCGGCAGATTCCGGTCAACCGGGCGAAGAACTCTGGGGGTCGCACGGAGTCAACACTTCAGCTGCTGGTGACACGGCGACTACCTCTGCCGGGATTCCTGGTCAGGCTCCCGTGGACCCGGCTGTACCAGCAGTTCCGGATCCCGCTCAGTACGCCGATCCCGGTTGAGGGCTCTGTTCCGCCCAAGGATCCGTGGCGATATGACCAGGTTGAGGGTGAGGACGGGCAGTTGTGGGATCGGCGTTGTCGGATGGTGAATGCTGGTGCTCCAGGTGTCGAGTCTGGGGGCACCGCCCTGGGTCCGGTTGAGACCTGCCATGTGGTTCCGTCTGCCGAGGATCAGGAGCCTGAAGCGAATCCGTTTGTGGCGGCTTCTTTGGCGGTGGCTGAGCTGACTGTTGCGGCGCCCCAGATCATGATTGAGCCGCATCCGTCTGACAACAAGTGGAATGTGTTGGCGGTCGGTATGCCGATCTGGGCGGGATTCGACGATGCGGAGTCCCTGCATGCCAGTGCCAGTCACAACCAGGTCAGTGTCACCATGGAGGCCACGCGTGCCGGGGTGTTGTTCGACTGGGGTGATGGTGAGACCAGTTTCTGTACTACAGGTGGGCGGCGTCCCGGTGGGATTCATCCGTTGAAGGAGTCGCCGCATTGTGGGCACAAGTATCTCAAGGCTGGTGAGTACACGATCACGGCCACGGCGAAGTGGGATGTGGCGTGGGAAGCGTTGGGCAGTACCGGGACCATCGGATTGTCGGCATCATCCAGCATTGATGTGCCGGTGCGCGAGTTTGCTGCGGTCGTGGTCGGGTGAGCACGGTAAACCACCGCGGTTTGGCTGGGTGCTGATCGCTCAACTATGCAGACGTCGCGAGCTGGCCTCTACGAGCAGTCCGCGACGCCTACATAGCTGAAGGACTGCTGCCCGGGCCAAACCACCTGGATAGGCGGCCGTTTGTGGGCCGGAATAGAGTTAAGACCTGTGTTCAGGTTCGCCTGGGCCATCACCAGAGCAGGACCACGGGGAATGGGCAGCATGACAACAGATCGGCTGATGCGGCCGACGCCGCACGCAACTTCGACAGGCAGCCTGGCAATGGGCGCGCCCAGAGAGGTCAGCGAATGCTCCAACTGACGAATGTCAGCAAGTCGTACACCACCGCCGACTTCACGCAGAGGGCCCTCGATGATGTGTCGATCGCCTTCCGTGACAACGAATTCGTGGCGGTGCTCGGGCCATCGGGTTCGGGCAAGACCACGATGCTGAACATCGTCGGTGGCCTCGACCACTACGACTCCGGCGACCTGATCATCGATGAGGTGTCGACCAAGCAGTACCGCGACCGCGACTGGGATACCTACCGCAACAACCGCATCGGGTTCGTATTCCAGAGCTACAACCTGATTCCCCACCAGACCGTGCTCGCAAACGTCGAACTCGCGTTGACCCTGACTGGTGTATCGCGCGGCGAGCGCCGGGCGCGCGCACTGGCAGCCCTCGACGAGGTCGGTCTGGCCGACCACGTGCACAAGCGCCCCAACCAGCTTTCCGGTGGTCAGATGCAGCGGGTCGCGATCGCCCGGGCACTGATCAACGATCCCGAGATCCTGCTGGCTGACGAACCCACTGGCGCGCTCGATTCGACCACGAGCCTGCAGATCATGGCCCTGCTCACCGAGATCGCGGACGACCGCCTGGTGATCATGGTCACCCACAACCCCGAACTCGCCGAGCAGTACGCCACCCGGGTGGTCAACCTGCGCGACGGCCAGGTGGTCGGCGATACCGACCCGTTCGATCCGGCCGCCGATGACCTGCGCGAGAGCGAGAAGCAGGTCAGGCGGACGTCCATGTCCTTCCTGACCGCGCTTGCACTGTCATTCAACAACCTGATGACCAAGAAGGGCCGCACCCTGATGACTGCCTTCGCGGGCAGCATCGGCATCATGGGCATCGCCGCGATCCTCGCGCTGGCCACTGGTGTCAACGACTACGTGCGCAGCATCGAGGAGGACACCCTTTCGGTGTATCCCCTCACGATCATGAGTCAGGGCTTCGACATGACCTCGATGCTGGCCATGTCGACCGACCTGGGTGACGACCCCGGGCGTGACGCGGCCGGTGCGGACGCCGACGTCTACGAGATCCAGGCGATGAACAGAATGTTCTCCAGCATCGCCGCCAACGACCTGGCCGCATTGAAGGAATACCTGGACGGCAACGGTGGGAACATCAAAGACTATGTGAACTCGATCGAGTACTCATATGCCGTGACACCACAGATCTTCAACTCCGACACCAGTGACGGTGTCCGGCAGGTCAACCCTGACAACACGTTCGCTTCGCTCGGTTTCGGGTCAGCGGCCTCATCGAACAGCCTGATGTCGGCGAGCATGAGCACCAATATCTTCAACGAGATGGTTGGCGACATCTCACTGATCGAACCACAGTTCGACGTGGTGGCCGGGCGCTGGCCGACTGCCTACGACGAAGTCGTCGTGGTGCTCACCGAGGGCGGTGGCGTCAGCGACCTGATGCTGTATTCGATGGGGTTGCGTGACCCCGAGGTGCTGGACGCGATGGTCCAGCAGATGGTCAACGAGGAAGAGATCATCACCCCCGATGACTCCAAGTCGTTCAGCTACGACCAGATCATGGACGTCACGTTCAAGCTCGTCAACGCTGCCGACTACTACGTCTACGACGAGACCTTCGAGGTCTGGACCGACAAGAGCGGTGATGCCGCCCACCTCAGCGGCCTTGTCGAGGATGGCACCGAACTGCGCATCTCGGGGATCGTCCAGCCCAGCGGAGACACCACCGCGACCGCACTGGTGCCGGGCATCTACTACACCCCCGACCTGACCACCCACCTGGTAAACCAGGCCGCCCGGACCGAGGTCGTCCAGGACCAGCTGGCCGACCCGAAGCTGAACGTATTCTCGGGCCGGACCTTCGCCGACGAGGCCGAGAACCCCCGCGACAGTGACTTCGACATGAGCTCGCTGGTGAGTGTGGACGCTAACGCGATGCAGGCAGCGTTCACCTTCGATGAGTCCGCCCTGGCGCTCGACCTGTCCGGGGTCAACCTCGACTTCTCCGGGCTCAACATGGACGCCTCGGCGATGAACCTCGACCTGTCGAATATCGAGATCGACATGTCGGGCATGGAGATCGATCCGTCGTCCCTGCCCGACCTCGACCTGATCGAGATCCTGGGCCAGATCGAGTTCAGCCTCGACGACGTCGACGGCGAACTCGCCCAGGAGGTCGGGGCAGGGCTGGTCCGCGGCTACCTCGAATACGCCCAGGCCAATGATCTGGACGTCACCGACGTGCAGACCAACTTCCCGCTGTTCATTGCCTCCGAGACCGGTCAGGAACTGGTTGAGCAGGCCGAGGGCATCATCGACCTGGACGACCTGATGGGTCAGCTCGAAACCATCCTGGCCGACTACATGCAGCAGGCGATGACCACCCTGATGACCCAGTTCGCCGACCAGCTGGGCACCGCGATCCAGGACCAGATCGGCACTGTGATGCAGCAGCAGATCGGGACCGCACTGCAAACCCGGATCGGCAGTGCGATCGAGGCGCAACTGGGCACCGCGATGCAGACCGCGATGAACCAGCTGGCCACCAACATGTCGGGTGCGATGGGTATTGATGAAGAAGCCTTCATGGATGCCTTCGAGTTCAACATGGACGAGGAAGACCTGAGCGACTTGATGATGTCGATGATGTCGACCGGGCAGACTTCATACGACTCCAACCTGAGCCGGCTGGGTTACGCCGACTTCGCCAGGCCCTTCACCATCGACATCTATCCCACCGATTTCGAGGCCAAGGCCTCGGTGATCGACATCCTGGATGGCTACAACGCCCGGATGCAGGACGCCGGCGACGACGACAAGATCATCACCTACACCGACCTGGTCGGGACGCTCATGTCATCGGTGACCGACATCATCAATGTCGTCAGCTATGTGCTGGTTGCGTTCGTCTCGATCTCGCTGGTGGTTTCGTCGATCATGATCGGTGTCATCACCTATATCTCGGTGCTGGAACGCAAGAAGGAGATCGGTATCCTGCGTTCCATCGGTGCCAGCAAGCGTGACATCCGCCGGGTGTTCAACGCCGAGACACTCATCGTCGGCTTCGTTGCCGGCCTGGTGGGTATCGGGGTTACCTGGCTGCTCACCATCCCGGTGAACGTGATCGTGGAGTCGCGGTTCAACATTGCCCGGGTGGCTCAACTGCCCTTGCAGGCCGCCGCGATCCTGGTGCTGATCAGCATGGGCCTTACCTTCCTGGCCGGGCTGATCCCGTCATCGGCCGCATCCAGAAAGGACCCGGTCGAGGCCCTACGCAGTGAGTAGGACCCCGACCGGGGGGATGAGCTGGGTCAGGCAGCCTGGGCGACAGGTGCGTCCTGCGGTGCGGCCGCGGGCTGGGTGGCTCGAGGGGTGGGGTAGTCATCGCGACGGCGCAGCAGGCGCATTGCGTTGACGATGACCACCAGCACTGATGCCTCGTGCACCAGCATCCCAATCGCCATGGTGACCCCACCGAACAGCACCCCGGCCAGTAGTGCCGCAACCGTGGCCAGTGCGATCACGATGTTCTGGCGCATGTTGGCCACGGTGCGGCGGGCCAGCGAGATCGCCTGCGGCAGCTTCAACAGGTCGTCGGCCATCAGGGCGATGTCAGCGGTCTCGATCGCCACACCAGTCCCGGCTGCACCCATCGCCACCCCGATATCGGCCGTGGCCAGGGCGGGCGCGTCATTCACACCGTCACCGACCATCGCCACAGTGTGGCCCTGACGCTTCAGTTCGGCGACCGCCTGCAGTTTGTCCTCGGGCAGCAGACCGGCGCGCACCTCGTCAACCCCGACCTCACGGGCCACGGCCTGGGCGACCGGTTCGATGTCACCGGTCAGCATGACGACCTTGTTGACCTTCGCCTCATGCAGGCGACGCACCATCTCAGCGGCATCGGCACGGACGCGGTCAGCGACCGCCACCACCCCGACGACCTGGCCGTCCCGGGCAACCACCATCGGGGTGCGGCCAGCAGCCGCCAGCCGCTCGACGACCGCGCCCGCCCCGGCGTCATCGAAACCATTGGACTGTTCGGTCTCGATCAGGGCCAGGTTGCCCACCGCGATGCGGTGCCCGTCCACGGTGGCGATGATGCCCTTGCCGGGCACCGGTTCGGTGTGCTCGGGCAATCCCGGGACGCCCAGCCCACGCTCGTTGGCGGCATCGATGATTGGCTGCGCCAGCGG
>JBMNPP010000083.1:0-11075 GCA_050943675.1 Brooklawnia sp. | reverse complement strand
AGTTCGCCCGGTTCCAGCAGGTTGTTGATGGCCAGGAAGGTGGCGTGCTGGGCACCCGCGGTGATCACCACCTCCGCCGGCCGGGTCGGCATACCGTCGCCAGTGAGTTGCTCGGCGACCATCTGCCGCAGGACCGGCAGACCCGCAGGGAAGTAACCGTCCGTGTCCAGGTAGGGGCCCACCTCGTCCAGCCGCCGGGCCAGGACCTCGCGGGCCACCCGGGAGGCCGGCAGCACGCCGGTCGACAGGTCGACGACGTTCGCCGTCGCGCTGGTGAACGAGAACAGCCGCCCCTCCAGTGGCCGCCAGGGCATCGGGCAGCCGGGCATCCGGCCGCTGCCAGTCACCGAGCATCCGCGACAGTGTCGCAGGGTCCATCCGGGTGCTGCTCATTGGGCAATCATCACCCTATTTCGGACCACTTGTCGTCAACTGGACCAGCGCGCCAGGGCCGGACGTCCTACCGTTGGTAGCAGGCCCACACAAAGGAGTGACCATGGCGACAGTTGCCCTATTGGGGACGTTGGATACCAAGGGTGAAGAGTATGAGTGGCTGGCAGCGCGGCTGCGTGAGCTCGGCGTTGAGACGCTGACGATTGACGTCGGCTCGTTCTCCGAGAGCCCGGACGCCCAGGTCTCGGCCCGTGAAGTGATGAGCGCGGCCGGCGCTGACCCGGATGCCCTGCGCGCTCACCAGGACCGTGGCGAAATGATGACGATGATGGCCCGCGGCGCTGCTGTCGTGGTGACCGAACTGGCCGAGCAGGGCCGCATCCACGGCCTGCTGGCGGTCGGGGGTTCGGGTGGTTCATCGGTGGCTGCCGGGGCCATGCAGGCCCTGCCTGTCGGTTTCCCCAAGCTGCTGGTCTCGACGATGGCCTCGGGCAATGTGAAGCCCTATGTCGGTGAGGTCGACACCACGATGATGTACTCGGTGGTCGATGTGGCCGGGCTGAACTCGATCTCGACGAAGGTCTTCGCCAACGCCGTGGCTGCGATCGCCGGCATGGCCACCCAGTATGAGGCCGGGCTGGGCGCCGATGCGGCAGAACAGAAGCCGCTGATCGGGCTGACCATGTTCGGGCTCACCACAGCCGCCGCCAATGAGGCCCGGCACCGCCTGGACGAGTACGGTTACGAAACCCTGGTCTTCCACGCAACCGGCACCGGTGGCCGGGCCATGGAGAAGCTCGCCGAATCAGACCTGCTGGCCGGGGTCTGCGACCTGACCACCACCGAACTGTGCGATGACCTGGCCGGCGGCATCCTCTCAGCCGGGCCGGATCGCCTCGAGGTGGTCGGCACCAAGGGCCTGCCGCAGGTGGTCAGCCTGGGCGCCATCGACATGGTGAACTTCGGCCCCAAGGAATCAGTACCCGAGCGCTACGACGGCCGCACCTTCATCGTGCACAACCCGACGATCACCCTGATGCGCACCTCGGTGGACGAGAACGCCGAGCTGGGCCGCCGGATCGCCCGCAAGCTCGCCGCGGCCACCGGCCCCACCAAACTGTTCATCCCGCTCAAGGGGCTCAGCGGCATCGACATCGAGGGCGGCCCGTTCTGGGATCCGGACGCCAACACCGCACTCTTCGATGAACTGCGGACGGGTCTGGCCGCCTCCAGCGTCGAAATCATCGAGCTCGACATGCACGTCAACGATCCCGGCTTCGGCCTGGCGATGGTTGACGCCCTGCACGAAATGATCCAGGCACACTCAACGAATTAGGAGACAAGATGGAAACCCGTTCGCAGATCCTCGATCGCTTCCGCGCCCAGGTGGCTGCGGGCAGGCCGATCATCGGTGGCGGCGCCGGCACTGGCATCACCGCCAAGTCGGCCGAGGCCGGCGGCATCGACCTGCTGGTCATCTACAACTCCGGACGCTTCCGCATGGCCGGCCGCGGCTCGCTGTCGGGCGTGCTGGCCTACGGCGACGCAAACGCGATCGTCATGGAGATGGCCATGGAGGTACTGCCCGTGGTCAAGAAGACCCCGGTGCTGGCCGGCGTCAACGGCACCGACCCGTTCCGGGTGATGCCCTACTTCCTCAAGCAGATCAAGGAGATCGGCTTCGCCGGCGTCCAGAACTTCCCGACAGTCGGGCTGATCGACGGTGTCTTCCGCGCCAACCTTGAAGAAACCGGCATGGGCTACGGCCTCGAGGTCGACATGATCAGGCAGGCCCGCGAGCTCGACCTGCTCACCTCGCCCTATGTCTTCGAGGCCGACCAGGCCAGGGACATGGCCGCTGCCGGGGCCGACATCCTGGTGCCGCACATGGGCCTGACCACCTCAGGCACCATCGGCGCGCAGACCGCGATGACCCTGGAGGAATCAGCGAAGAAGGTGCAGGAACTGGCCGACGCCGCCAAGAGCGTCAACCCCGACATCCTGTGCCTGTGCCACGGCGGACCGATCGCCAACCCCGAGGACGCCCAGTACATCCTGGACAACACCGAGGGCATCGTCGGCTTCTACGGGGCCAGCTCGATCGAGCGCTTCCCGACCGAGGTCGGCATCCGCAAGCAGACCGAGGACTTCAAGGCAGTCACCTTCTGACCACCAGCGCTGGCCCGGCACCGCGACGTTGGGGCCGGGCCAGCACCGTGTTCAGGTCAGGTCATCTCGTCCACGGTGCTGACGCCAGCCAGACCGAATGCGTCCCGGGCGGCCCCCAGCAGAGCCGCGTTGCCGCGTAGTTCAGCCGGCCTGACGGGCAGCTCACCGAAGTGCTTGGGCAGGTCGGAACGCAACTCTCCCTCCATGCCGGCCCACCAAACCGATTTGTGGTTGGGCACACTGCCGCCCAGCAGCAGTACCTGCGGGTCGAGGGCGAGGGTCAGCCAACCCGGCACCCGGCCCACCCGGCGTCCCAACCCCTCCACCACTCTGGTGGCCAACTGGTCACCGGCGGACGCCAACCCCAGCACGTCCTTCGACGACGACGCACCTGCTGGTCGCCGCCCAGTTCGCGGTAGATCCGCACTATCGCCGGCCCGGCGGCGTTCGTCTCGAAAGTGGCCGGGTGCCTGCGGGTGGCGTCCTCGGGCAGCACGTCTCCGAAGGCGACCCGCATGCCGCCCACCATGCCAGCCATGTGGTGGGTGCCGCGCAGCACCACCCCATCGACGCAGTAGGCCGCACCGATGCCCGCGTCCACCACCAGCATCAACACGGAGCTGGCCTGGGCACCGGCACCCCGCCAGCATTCGCCGACCGCCTGGGCACCCACATCGTTCTGCACATGGATCGGCAGTTCGGCGGCCCACGGCAGCCGGGCGCGCAGGCCACCGACGATGTCGGCGCCGCGCCAACCGGGCACGCCCTCACCAGCCGCAACGACCACCCCACGCGTCGGATCGACCGAGCCACTCGAAGCAACCCCGATCGCGGCGAGCTGCTGCGGGTCGACCTGCTCGTACTGCGCGGTGATCGCGCTGGCGATCGCGTCCAGCCGCCGCTCGGCGTCAGCGCGCCCAGGAACCGCTGCCCTGGTCTTCTCACGGATCAGCCCACCTGTGACGTCCACAAGGGCAGACACGGTCTTCGAGCCGCCCAGGCTGACCCCGGTCGCAATCTGCTTCATGGGCAACAAGTCAACCAGAATCCACCGTTGGCAAGGGTGTTCCACAGTCCCGAGGTACGATTTACGAGGAATCCTCCCTCGCATTTCTCGCAACGAAGTACACCCACGCCGACCCAGGAGCACTGATGAGCCACCTGGCACTGCGCAGCCACCACATCTTCGATGGTCACCGTGACATCGGGCCCGGCATCATCGAGGTGAGGGGCCCGACCATCACCGCCGTCCACCCCGGCGAGGCGGCCCGCGTCCCGGCCGGTGCCGAACTGACCGACCTGGGCGACGACCTGATCACCCCCGGACTGGTCGACGTGCACAACCACGGGGGCGGTGGCGCCTCATTCGGTGCCGACCCGTGGCCCGCCATCAGGCTGCACCGCTCGCACGGCAGCACCACCCTGGTTGCCTCACTGGTCAGCCAGTCCCTTGACGAACTTGAGCGCCAGGTCCGCATGCTCGCACCGCTGGTCGCCGATGGCGAACTGGCCGGAATCCACCTGGAAGGCCCCTGGCTGGCACCCGGACGCCGGGGCGCGCACCCCCTGGACGCGCTGCGAGCGCCCGCACCCGACGAGGTCGTCAGACTGCTTGCGGCTGGTGCTGGTGCGGTTCGGATGGTGACGCTGGCACCTGAACTGCCGCACGCACCGGCAGCCATCGACCTGCTGACCACCCAGGGCGTGGTCACCGCGATCGGGCATACCGAGGCCGACCTCGACACCACCACCGCCGCAATCGACGCTGGGGCGAGGGGGGCCACCCACCTGTTCAATGCGATGCCCGGGGTGCACCACCGGGCACCCGGACCGGTGCTGGGGCTGGTCAGCGATGAGCGGGTCTGGCTCGAACTGATCGTCGACGGCGTCCACGTGCATCCCGGCCTGGTGGCCGAGACCTTCAAGCAGTACGGCCAGCGGGTCGTGCTGGTGACCGACGCGATGGCTGCAGCCGGGCAGCCTGACGGCGACTACCAGCTGGGCGAGTTGCTGGTCCAGGTGCGCGGGGGCACTGCCCGGCTCGCCGATGGCGGGGGATTGGCTGGTTCGACGCTGACCCTGGACGCCGAGATCCGCCACGCGATCAGTGCCGGGGTTGGCCATGAGCAGGCGCTTCGATCAGCGACCGCACAGCCGGCGGCCTACCTCGGCCTGGATACCGGGGTGCTGGCACACGGGCGGCCAGCCGACCTGGTGGTGTGGACCGCCGATTGGCAAGTGGCACGGGTGATGCGGCACGGCCAATGGTTCGAGTTCAGCTGAGGACACCGATCAAATCTGGACCGGGAGAGCAGCACCGCTCCGGGCAACGTATTTTAGGTAGGCATGAACGTCGTACTCCCTGAGGGGCTGACCCTCATCGAATCACCGCTGCCGGGAATCAGGGTCGAAACCCCCGCTGCCAGCGGCACCATCTACTTCAATGGCGCCCACGTGGCCGAGTGGACGCCCGCCGGTGAACGTCCGGTGCTCTGGATGAGCGAACGATCGAACTTCGAGGCCGGCCAGCCCATCCGGGGCGGAGTGCCGGTCATCTTCCCCTGGTTCGGTACTGGTGCCAGCGGCGGCCTGACCCCCCAGCACGGTTTCGCCAGGCAGGCGCAGTGGAACCTGGTGGACGCGAAGGTCAGCTCGTCGGGCGCAGCGACCATCCACCTCACCCTGGGCGGCGAAGAGATCGACCGCGAACTGTCGGGCAATATGCCGCGCGACTACCAGCTCGAAATGCACGTCACGATGGGGCGCACGCTGATCCTGCAACTGGTGGTAACCGCCGGCGATTCACCGATCCGCTTCGAGCAGGGCCTGCACACCTACTTCGCAGTCGGCGACATTCGGCAGGCCAGCATCGAGGGCCTCGACCAGGCCGCCTACAGCGACCGCGTCACCGGCACCAGCCACACCCAGGACGGTGCGGTGCGGTTCACCGGCGAGACCGACCGGGTCTATGAATCACGCCAGTACCTGGCCCGCATCGTCGACCCCGCCTGGGATCGCACCATCCAGATCGAGAAGGTCGGCGGCATGCAGACCGTCATCTGGAACCCGTGGGTCGACAAGTCAGCCGCCATGGCCGACTTCGGTGACGACGAGTGGCCCGGCATGGTCTGCGTCGAGGCGGTCAACACCCGCGAACAGGCTGTCGTCCTGGGCCGCGGGAAGCGCCACCTGCTGAGCCAGACGATCTCGGTACAGCACTGAGCCGTGAACTTCCGCTCCAGCTACGACCAGGGTTTCCTGCGGGTTGCGGCGTGCACCAGCCGCACCTCGATAGCGAACCCGCCCGAGAACGCGGCCACCATCGCCGGGCTGCTGCCGGGCCTGAACGCCGAGGGCGTCGGCCTGGCAGTCTTCCCCGAGTTGTGCCTGACCGGTTACGCCATCGACGACCTGCTGCTGACCGATGTGGTGCTGGAGGCCACCCTGGCCGCCATCGAGCAGTTGCGGGCAGCCACCGAAGAGTTGCTGCCCGTGGTCGTGGCCGGCGCCCCGCTGCGCCACGGCAACCGGCTCTACAACTGCGCAGTGGTGCTGCACCGGGGCGCAGTGCTGGGCGTGGTGCCCAAGAGCTACCTGCCCAACTACCGCGAGTTCTACGAGAAACGGCACTTCGCCTCCGGGGCAGCGCTGCCCGGCCACCCCGAACCGATCAACCTGCCCGGTGTGGCCGGGGCTGGGGCCGTACCGTTCGGCCCCGGACTGTTGTTCGAGGCAGTCGATGTGCCCGACTTCGTGCTGGCCGTCGAGATCTGCGAGGACGCCTGGGTTCCGCTGCCGCCCAGCACCAGGGCCGTGCTGGCCGGGGCCACCGTGGTCGCCAACCTGTCGGGCTCCCCCATCACGGTCGGGCGTGCCGATGAGCGTGAGCGAATGTGCCGGGGCATCTCGGCCCGCAACCTGTGCGCCTACATCTACGCGGCCGCCGGGCCGGGCGAGTCATCCACCGACCTGAGCTGGGACGGCCAGACCTCCATCCACGAGAACGGTGCGCTGCTGGCCACCACCGAACGGTTCCCCACCGGACCGAACTGGTGCATCGCCGACGTGGACCTCGAGTTGCTGGCCCAGGAGCGGCTGCGGCAGGGCACCTTCGATGACTGCGCGATGCAGAACCCGGCAGACCCGCCGAGACGCATCGGCTTCACCCTGTCCCCGCCGCGCACCGACCTCGGGTTGCGGCGCGAGGTCGACCGGTTCCCGTTCGTCCCCGACGACGCACAACGGCTCGCGCAGGACTGCTATGAGGCCTACTCGATCCAGGTGTACGCACTGAAACAGCGCTTGAGCGCCATCGGGCAACCAAAGATCGTCCTGGGCGTTTCCGGTGGGCTCGATTCAACCCATGCCCTGCTGGTCGCCGCCCGGGCGATGGACGAACTCGGCCGGCCACGCTCGGACATCCTCACCTTCACCATGCCCGGCTTCGGCACCAGCGAGCACACCCGCAACAACGCCACCGACCTGGCGACCGCCCTGGGCTGCACCTTCGAAACCCTGGACATCCGGCCGGCCGCCACGCAGATGCTCGACGACATCGGCCACCCGCACGACCAGTACGACGTCACCTACGAAAACGTGCAGGCCGGGCTGCGCACCGACTACCTGTTCCGCATCGCCAACCAGCGCGGCGGCATCGTGCTGGGCACCGGCGACCTTTCGGAGCTCGCCCTGGGCTGGTGTACCTACGGTGTCGGCGACCAGATGAGCCACTACGGGGTGAACGGCGGGGTACCCAAGACGCTCATGCAGCACCTGATCCGCTGGGTGATCGGCTCGGGGCAGTTCGATGAGCGCACCGGCCGGGTGCTTGAGTCGATCCTGCAAACCGAGATCAGCCCCGAACTGGTTCCCACCGTCGGTGACGCCAAACCGCAGTCAACCCAGGACACCATCGGCCCATACAACCTGCACGACTTCTTCCTGTTCTGGACGCTGCGCCACGGCATGCGGCCCCATCGCATCGCCTTCCTGGCCCAGCACGCCTGGGCCGACGCAGAACGCGGGCTGTGGCCGGCCGGTTTCCCCGCCAGCGACCGCATCGAATACGACCTGCCGACCATCCGCGGCTGGCTGGCGGTCTTCGGACGCCGCTTCTACGCCAACCAGTTCAAGCGTTCGGCGCTACCGAACGGTCCCAAGGTGGTGGCAGGTGGCTCGCTGTCACCGCGTGGCGACTGGCGGATGCCCGGGGACGCCTCGGCCGCATTGTGGCTGGCCGACCTGGAACGGGTTCCGCGGGCCTGATGGCTGCCCGGGACGCCGCGCTGGGCGCCCTGCGTGATTCGATCCCGATCGCGTTGGGCTACTTCACTGTCTCGCTGGCGTTCGGGCTGTACTGCGCGCAGGCGGGGGTGCCCACTGCCCTGGCCGGGCTGATCAGTGCCACCAACCTGTCGAGTTCCGGCCAGTTCGCGGGCATCACGATCATCGCCGCCAACGGCGGCTACCTCGAACTGGCCATCGGTGTGGGGTTGGTCAACCTGCGTTATGTGCTGATGGCGATCTCACTGGGCCAGCGGCTGGACGCGGGCGTCGGTGTCGGCAAACGGCTGGTGATGGCGGCCGGTATCACTGATGAGATCTATGCGCTCGGGATGGCCCGCCGCCAGGTGGGATTCGCTGACTATGTGGCGTCCATGGTGCTGCCGATCATCGGCTGGACGGCCGGAACCGTGGTGGGTGCGGCGGCCGGTGAGGTGCTGCCGCTGGCGCTGACCTCGGCGTTCGGGGTGCTGCTGTACGCGATGTTCGTTGCGATCGTGGTGCCGGTGGCCCAGGTCTCGCGCAAGGTGCTGGGTGTGGCGCTGGGGGCTGCCGGGCTCAGTTCGGCCCTGGCACTGGTCGAGCAGCTGGACGTGGGCTGGCGGATCATCATCGTCACCGTGGTCGTCTCGGCGATCGCGGCGACCGTGGCACCGCACCACCCGGAATCCGGGCCGGCCACATGAACCTGTGGATCGCGATCATCGTGATGGCCCTGGCCACCTACCTGCTGCGCGCAGTGCCCCTGGTGGCCACCCGCAGGCGCATCACCAATCGGTGGCTGCTCAGCTTCCTGTACTACGTGCCCTATGCGGTGCTGACTGCCATGACGGTTCCTGCGATCATCTTCGCCACCCGCCACCCCCTGGCGGGTGCAATCGCGTTGCTGGTGGCGGTGTTGCTCGCGCTGCGGGGCCGTTCACTGCTGGTGGTGGCGATCGGAGCGGCGGCATCAGTGCTGGTCACTGAGGCATTACTGAGCCTGGTCTGAGGACGCACCTGCCCGGGTCGCACCCCCAGGCGATGCCGATGCGCGACAATGTGCCCATGGCGAATCTGGTCATCATCGGCGGCGGTCCCGGCGGTTACGAAGCAGCAACAGTTGGGCGACAGCTGGGCGCGAACGTCACCATCATCGAGGAACACGGCATCGGGGGTTCGGCTGTCCTGACAGATGTGGTGCCATCCAAGTCACTGATCGCCACCGCCGAGATCATGATCAGGCTGCGGCACAGCCGCGAGCTGGGCGTGGTGCCGGTCGATCCCCAGCTCAGCCATCCGCGTGAGGCGGTCAGGGCTGACCTGGACAGCATCAACAAGCGGCTGATCAGACTCGCCAACGACCAGGGCGACGACATCCGCAACAGCCTGCTGGCTGCCGGGGTCAAGATCGTTTCCGGACGCGGCCGCCTGCTCAACAACCGGGTGGCACTGGCCGACACCGCTGACGGGGTGCGCCGCTTCCCGGCCGACATGATCCTGCTGGCCACCGGCACCCACCCGCGCGAACTGCCCGACGCCCGCCCCGACGGTGAACGGATCCTCAACTGGAAGCAGCTTTACCACCTGACCGAACTTCCTGAACGGCTGATCGTGGTCGGCTCGGGTGTCACCGGCGCCGAGTTCGCCAGCGCCTACAACCACCTGGGCTCGGATGTGGTGCTGGTCAGCTCACGCGAGATGGTGCTACCCGGCGAGGACCCGGACGCCGCCCGGGTGATCCAGGACGTCTTCGAGGCCTCCGGCATGACGATCCTGTCGAAGTCGCGCGCCCAGTCGGCCAAACGGATCGGTGACGAGGTCGAACTGAAGCTCACCGACGGACGAACCGTGCGCGGCTCACACCTGCTGATGGCAGTCGGCTCGATACCCAACACCGCAGACCTCGGGCTGACCGAGAACCGGATCGAGGTCACCGGGTCAGGCCACATCGTTGTTGACCGCGTTTCGCGCACCACTGCCCCAGGGGTCTACGCTGCCGGCGATGTGACCGGGGTACTGCCACTGGCCTCGGTCGCGGCCGGGCAGGGCCGCACTGCGGTCTACCACTCACTGGGTGAGGCGGTCTCGCCGCTCGACCTGCAATCCATCGCCTCAAATGTCTTCACTGCACCCGAGATCGCCACGGTCGGCATCACCCAGAAGCAGGTGGACGCGGGCGACTCGAGCGTCCGGTCGGTGATGGTGCCCCTGAAGGGCAATGCCCGGGCCAAGATGCAGGCCCACTACGACGGTTTCGTGAAGCTGTTCTGCCTGCCGCACACCGGCATCATCGTGGGCGGTGTGGTGGTCGCCCCCGGCGCCAGTGAATTGATCTACGCGCTCTCGTTGTGCGTGTCGGCCCGGCTGACGGTTGACCAGGCCTCGCTGGCCTTCTCGGTCTATCCCTCACTGAGCAGTTCGATCGCCGAGGCCGGTCAGCGGCTGCACACCAGCCCGGGCAGTTACTTCCACTGAGTTTGGCAACTTGCCAAACCATGCTCGGGGCGGCCAACTCGACTGGCCTTGCCAGACCTGTTTCGGTCGCTGGCGTGTCGCTGCCCAATTTGACACTGGGTACCGCTCAGAATCATCCTCATAACAGAGCGAAATAGATGAGGCCCGAGCCAAATATGGATTGGCTCGGGCCTCACTGGTTGCAGATTGGACGCTCTCTGCCACCACCAGGTTGATGTTCCTCGTTGCCGGCCCTGTCCTGAGGCGGCTCCGCTATCCGGACCAGTCCGGTTCGGTTTTCACCGATCCGACGCCCTGGATGGGAGTTCCAGCGGGTTCATCTGCCTGGTTCCCGCCTCTCCGGTTAGAAGTGGCGGTCAGATATTTCTACCTCAACCAGGCCCGCCAGTCAAGGGTTTCACCAGGGTTCGTGGGACTATTCGCGTGGACGTGTGGGGCCCGGTGCGGTTGACCGCACTACACTCCCGGGCATGGCCATTTTTGTCGCAGATCCGAGCGTGCCCCGCACTCCGGTCGACCAGATCGCCCAGGCCCTGATCGACCCAGGGTTCGGCCGCTACTTCGTCGACCACATGGCCCGGGCAGTATGGACGCGCGGCACCGGCTGGCACGACCACGAACTGGTCGCGACCGGCACCATGGCGCTGCACCCCGGGCTGGCGGCACTGCAATACGGCCAGCAGATCTTCGAGGGCATGAAGGCCTTCCGGCACGCCGATGATTCAGTGTGGCTGTTCCGGCCCGACATGAACGCAGCGAGGTTCGCCCGTTCA
>JBMNPP010000082.1:0-11111 GCA_050943675.1 Brooklawnia sp. | reverse complement strand
TCCGTTCGGCCAGCAGCCGGGCGTCGGCCAGTGAACCCATGAAGGCACCACTGCCGACCTTGACGTCGAGCACCAGTGACGCCGCGCCCCCGGCAATCTTCTTGCTCATGATCGAACTGGCGATCAGCGGAATCGCCTCGACTGTCCCGGTGACATCGCGCAGGGCGTACAGCTTCTTGTCAGCAGGTGCCAGACCAGCCCCGGCCGCACACACCACGCCGCCGACCTCACGCAGTTGCGCGGTAATCTCGGCATTGCCGAGCTCTGCCCGCCAGCCGGGGATGGCGGCCAACTTGTCCAGGGTGCCCCCAGTGTGGCCGAGCCCGCGTCCGGACACTTGCGGCACTGCAGCCCCGCAGGCTGCCACCAGCGGCACCAGCGGCAGGGTGATCTTGTCACCAACCCCGCCCGTGGAGTGCTTGTCGACGGTCGGCTTGCCGGCCGCATCGAAGCGCATCCGCGAACCGGAATCGATCATGGCCGTGGTCCAGGCGCTCAGTTCGTCGTCGTCCAGGCCCTGGAAAAATACTGCCATGGCCATCGCCGACATCTGCTCATCGGCCAGCCGGCCATCGGTATATGCCCGGATCAACCAGCTGATCTGTTCACTGCTGAGCGGGTGCCCGTCGCGTTTGGTGCGGATCAGGTCGACAGCGCTGAAGACGGTCATACGATCACCTTAGTGATCAGCACTAGACTCGGCGCCATGCGTATCGCCCGATTTGCCGCTGCTGGCAGCGATCCCCGATTCGGAACTGTTGAACTTGCTGCCGACGGTGGTGAGCATCCCGACACCATCTCGGTGCTGGATGCCGATCCACTGGCCGGGCCGGTCAATTACACCGGAGAACGTCTCGACCTGGCCGATGTGCGCCTGCTGGCACCAGTGATCCCGCGCAGCAAGGTTGTTGCTGTCGGGCGCAACTATGCCGACCACGCCGCGGAGCTGGGTGATGAGGTACCGCCCGAACCGTTGATCTTCCTGAAGCCGAATACCTCGGTCATCGGCCCGGGCGAGCCAATCATCCGGCCCGAACTTTCCACCGACGTGCACTATGAGGGTGAATTGGCGGTGGTGATCGGACGGTTCTGCCGCAAGGTGCCGGCCCAGCGGGCAGCCGAGGTGATCTTCGGCTATACCTGCGCCAATGATGTGACCGCCCGTGACCTGCAGCGCACCGACGGGCAGTGGGCCCGCGCCAAGGGCTTCGACAGCTTCTGCCCGCTGGGCCCGTGGATCGTCACTCACCTGTCGCTGGATGAGATTGCTGAACTGGGCATCCAGACCCGGCTCGATGGCCAGGTGAAGCAGGACGCCAACACCAACCAGATGGTCTATCCGGTCGCTGAGCTGGTGGCCTACGTCTCTGCGTTCACCACGTTGCTGCCCGGCGATGTGATCCTCACCGGTACCCCAGCCGGTATCGGGCCGATGCTGGCCGGCCAGCAGGTGAGCGTCGAAATCGAGGGAATCGGCGCACTCACGAACCCGGTAATCGACGATGAGGCGGACGCTGCTCCAGCGGAAACCGAGTGAGCTCACTGTTCGGCACCAGCGGCAACAGGACGGTCGAGCCCCCGTTGCCAGGGGTGGGCTATACCAGCGTCTTGCGTACCCAGACCATGACGACCGGTGCATTCCAGAGCCTGGTCGGGGTGCTGCTGGTGCTGGCCGGATATTCGCTGCTGTTGCCAGCCCTGGCTCTCGCGGTGCTGGGGCCGGTCTGGATGCTGCGCGGCCGGCCCGGCACTTTCACCGAATACCAGGCTGCTGCCCTGGAGTTCCACACCATCGACGGGATGGTGGCCAGCCATGTGGCGATCGCGTCCATGATCGTGATGACGATGGTCGCCATCAGGTACGTGAACCTTCGGCACCCCAGGTGGCTGGCCTCGGTACAGCCCGGCTTTCGGTGGCGGTTCGCCGTGGTCTGTGCCCTGGTGGCGCTGGTGTTGCTCAACGCCGTGTACTGGATCAGCCGCATCGGGAATCCGTTCAACTGGAATCCTGATGACCACTTCGGCTGGTGGGTGGTGGCGATCGTGCTGACCGCCCCGCTGCAGGCTGCGGGTGAGGAGTTCTTCTTCCGTGGCTACCTGCTGCAGGCGGCCGGTTCCGTGGCGAGCAACCGATGGCTGGCGGTGGTCGTGTCGGCAGTCATCTTCGCGGCCTTCCACGGCACCCAGAACCTGCCGCTACTGGTCGACCGGTTCGGGTTCGGTCTGATGGCCGGGGCACTGGTGGTGCTCACTGGTGGGCTGGAGGCAGCGATCGCGGCACACGCGGTCAACAACGTCTTCGCCTTCGGCTACGCGGCGGCCGCTGGTGGGATTGCTCAGGCCCGCACCATCCAGGTGTCCACCTGGGCGACCACCGGCTGGGACCTACTGGGCTACGGGCTGGTGGTTTTGGCCTGTTGGATGTTCGGTCGTCGCATGCAGGTTGCCACCAGGACCCCCGGTTTGGAATCCGGGGCACAAGTGCGGTAACTTAAGCAGTCGTTGCGCGAAAGCGCAGCCCCTGGGGTATGGGGTAATTGGCAGCCCGCCGGATTCTGGTTCCGTCAGTCTAGGTTCGAGTCCTAGTACCCCAACGCAGAAGGTCGAATTTGCCGGTTTGGCTGGCAATGGTTACTCGGCTAGTCTGCTCTAGCCCGGCCCGCCAGGCCGGCAACAACTGAAGAATCAAGTCTCAGACTTGGCCCCGTAGTGTAGTGGCCTAGCACGCGGCCCTCTCAAGGCTGTAACGGCGGTTCGAATCCGCTCGGGGCTACCATCGACCAACTCGCCGCAGAAATTGACTGCGGCGAGTTGTTTTTTGTGCTGCTACCCCGGTCGGATCGTGATCTTTCCGCACATCTTTCTGTGGACGGGTACAAGGTGATTCTGCTCCGACTACGCTGAAGGCAGCGTGGTCTAAAACGGGGGACCGCTCTTGGGGGCATTTGAGCAATGGTGAAGAACGCCAGGTCAATCCTTGGAGTGCTGTGCGTTTCAGCGTTGATAGCGCTGCCCACCCTTCAGGTGGGAAACTCCAGTGCACCGACCCAACTCGTGGCGATCGCCCAGCCCGATGCCGGGCACGATGCCACGCACGCCGGGCTTGATCCGCAATTGGCCCGTGGCGGACCCGAACTTGACGAACTCCTGGGCGAAGCCGCAGCGCCGGTAGAGGTGAGGCCCAGCCGGCCCGCCGCAGTAATCGCCTCACTGGCACCGGACAACGGCAAGTGGGTGTGGCCCACACCATCGAAACTGATCACCTCACCCTTCGGCTACCGTTCCGACCCCTTCACTGGCGGTGCAGCCTTCCACAGCGGGATCGACCTGGGCGACCCGTGCGGCACTCCAGTCGGTGCCACCCGGCCAGGCAATGTCACCTTTGCCGGGCCCGCCGGTGGCTACGGCCACCGGGTCGTCGTCGACCACGGTGAAGGCATCTGGAGCTCATACAGCCACCTGCAACAGATCGACGTGCAGTTGGGCCAGTCGGTCGAGCAGTCAGAGCAGATCGGTCTGGTGGGCACCACCGGACGATCGACTGGCTGCCACCTGCACTTCGAGATCATCGTGAACGGAGGGTTCGCCGACCCGATGCCCTATCTCAAGGGGCAACCGGTCGCCGATCCCTTCACCTTCGGCAACGGCAACATCATCGCCGCCCCCGTCGTCGAAGATGATCCCTCGCCCAGCCCGAGCCCAGCCCCGACATCCACTCCCGATTTCGACCCCTGCGCCGTTTCGCTGGACGCCAATGACGCACTGGAAAGTGGGGGACTGATCCCGATCGGCGAGCGCAGGACGGCGGACGGCGAACCCTGCCCAACCCCGACCAACTCGCCGCAACCGTCAACCCCTTCACAGACCCCGTCCCCGGACGCCAGCGATTCACCGGCGCCCAGCGATGAACAGTCAAGTCCGGAAAGTCCGGAGCCGAGCAACCAGACCAGCCCCGGCGCGGACCCGAGCGAGTCCACGAGTACCCCTGCCGAGCCGGATCAGACGACCGAAACGCCTTCACCCACGCCGACGCCGACCAACACGCCATCGGCACCAACCAGTGAACCGATGCCCACTTCGAGTCTGACTACGCAGTGGAGTCCGCCTGCTGAAACGACCACCCCGACTGGCGGACCAACCCCCTGACCGGCCCGCTCCTTCCGCGCTAGGCTCGTGCCTACTCTTGCCGCACTGATGCTGCACTCAGATTGGAAGGATCGCGATGACGACGATCGGTTTCATCGGCCTTGGGACCATGGGGCGCCCCATGGCCGGCCACATGTTCTCGCGTTTGCCGGCTGGCGACGCCATGGTCCTCAACGACCGCAGCACCGAGCGGGTCGCTGACCTGCTCGCCGAGGGAGCCATCTGGGCCGACACGGCCCGTGAACTTGGCGCCCAGGCCGAGGTCGTCTTCTTCATGGTGCCCGACGTGCCCCAGGTCAAGGATGTGCTCGACGGTCCGGACGGATTGCTGGCGGGCATCGGCGATCGCGAGGTCCTGCTCGTGGTCTGCTCAACCGTGGCACCCGATGCCATCCGCAAGTTCGACCAAGAGGTCTCGGAGGCCACGCAGGGGCGCGTGCGGGTCATCGACGCGCCTGTCTCGGGCGGCCAGGTTGGTGCCGAGGCCGGTACCCTGTCGATCATGGTTGGCGGGCCGGACGAACTGGTCGCACTGGCCATGCCCTACCTGGAGTTGACTGGCAACCCGGTGCACCTGGGACCCACTGGAGCCGGTGAAGTCGCAAAGGCATGCAACCAGCTCATCTGCGCCGCCAGCCTGGTCAGCATCGCCGAGGCAGCTGTTGTGGCCGAGCGCGCCGGGATTGATGTCGGCAAGCTGTTCGAACTGCTCCAGGGCGGGTACGCAGGCAGCACGATCATGGCCGACAAGGGGCCGCGCTACGCAGCCAAGGACTACTCGGTCTCAGGCGCAGCCATCTTCTGGATCAAGGATCTGCTGGCCTATCTCGACGAGGCCAAGCGCACCGGCACGCCGACCATGCAGGCTGATCGGCTGCTCGACGCCTTCCAGGGCGTCGTCGATGCCGGTTGGGGTTGGGAGGACACGGCGATCGTGCAGAAGTTCATTGAAGAGCAGACCCTGCCGACTGCCGAGTGAGCCATTGGGTCAGTCGTCCTGACCGCTGCGCCGCAGCACCTCACTGAGGCGTTCGGCAGCGGCCATGACGGCTGGCGCGTGCAGGCGCCCGGGCTGGCGGGTGAGCCGTTCGATGGGACCAGAGACCGAGACCGCGGCAATGACCTTGCCACCGGGCGACCGCACCGGCGCACTGACTGATGCCACACCCGGTTCACGCTCGGCAACAGATTGCGCCCAGCCACGGCGGCGGACCGAACTGAGTGCAACCGCCGAGAAGGTCGCATTCGTCAGACCCTTCTGCAGCCGGTCGGGTTCTTCCCAGGCCAGCAGGACCTGCGCGGCAGAACCGGCACTCATCGCCAACTGACTGCCCACCGGGATGGAATCACGCAGTCCGCTGGGGCGATCTGCTGCGGCGACACAGACCCGCACATCGCCCTGCCTGCGGAAGAGTTGGGCTGATTCACCGGCGATGTCGCGCAAGCGGGACAGGATCGGGCCGGCAGTGACCAGCAGGCGGTCCTCGCCGGCGGCCGCCGCGAGCTCTGCCAGTCTGGGACCAAGAATGAACCGACCCTGCAGGTCACGGCCAACCAGCCGGTGGTGTTCCAGTGCTACCGCCAGGCGGTGGGCAGTGGGGCGGGCCAGACCGGTGGCAGCCACCAGGCCCGCAAGGGTCATTGGTCCTGACTCGAGAGCCGCCAGCACGAGAGCGGCCTTGTCGAGCACACCTACGCCAGATGAAGCGTCCATAAGTTGAGATTATCATCTCGTCTTTTGGACGGCAATGTCATCATTGGTGCATGGGAAAGACTCTGAGCGAAAAGCTCTGGCAGGATCACGTGGTGCGCGCCGGTGACGGTGAGCCCGACCTGCTCTTTATCGATCTTCATCTGTGCCATGAGGTGACCAGCCCGCAGGCCTTCGAGGCGCTTCGACTGGCCGGTCGCCAGGTGAGGCGCCCAGACCTCACCATTGCCACCGAGGACCACAACACTCCCACGATCGACATCGACAAGCCGATCCTCGACCCGATCAGCCGTCTGCAGGTCGAGACGCTGCGCAAGAACGTGGCCGAGTTCGGCGTGCCCATCCATTCCCTGGGTGACCGCGAACAGGGCATCGTGCACATCATCGGCCCGCAGCTCGGGCTGACCCAGCCAGGCATGACCATCGTTTGCGGCGACTCGCACACCTCGACCCATGGCGCATTCGGGGCGCTCGCCTTCGGGATCGGCACCTCGGAGGTCGAGCACGTGCTGGCCACCCAGACCCTGCCCCAGGCCCGGCAAAAGACCATGGCCGTCACCGTCGAGGGCGAACTGGGCCCGGACGTGACCGCCAAGGACATCGTGCTGGCGCTGATCGCCAAGGTCGGCACCGGCGGTGGCCAGGGGTACGTCGCCGAATACCGTGGTTCGACCATCGAGAACCTGTCGATGGAGGGCCGCATGACGATCTGCAACATGTCGATTGAGTGGGGCGCAAAGGCTGGCATCGTCGCGCCCGACCAGACCACCTTCGACTACCTGGCTGACAGGCCCAACGCGCCGCAGGGCGCCGACTGGGATGCCGCGGTGGAGTACTGGAAAACCCTGCGCACCGATGATGACGCAGTGTTCGACCGTGAGGTGTTCATCGACGCGAACACGCTGACCCCATTCGTGACCTGGGGCACCAATCCCGGGCAGGGCGTCGGGCTGGGTGAGGCAGTGCCGAACCCGGCCGACTTCTCCGATGAGGTCGACCGGGCTGCTGCCGAGCGGGCACTGACCTATATGGATCTGCAGGCGGGCACCCCGATGCGCCAGATCAAGGTCGACACCGTGTTCCTGGGCAGCTGCACCAACGGCCGCATCGAGGACCTGCGGCTGGCAGCAGGCATCATCGCCGGCCGGAAGGTCGCCGACGGGGTCCGCATGATGGTGGTGCCCGGCTCGGCAAGGGTCCGTGCTCAGGCCATGCAGGAGGGCCTGGACAAGGTCTTCACCGACGCCGGGGCCGAATGGCGCCATGCCGGGTGCTCGATGTGCCTTGGCATGAACCCGGATCAGCTGAAGCCGGGGGAGCGCAGCGCCTCCACCAGTAACCGCAACTTCGAGGGACGCCAGGGCAAGGGTGGGCGAACCCACCTGGTCAGCCCGGCCGTCGCCGCGGCAACAGCTGTGGCCGGTCACCTGTCAGCCCCGTCGGACCTGTAAGGGATAGCCAGACCATGGAGAAATTCATCAACCACACCGGCATCGCGGTGCCGCTGCGCGAGAGCAATGTCGACACCGACCAGATCATCCCGGCGGTCTTCCTCAAGCGCATCACCCGGACCGGTTTCGAGGACGGCCTGTTCGCCGCGTGGCGCAAGAACCCCGATTTCGTGCTCAACCAGCCCGCCTACCAGTCTGGTTCGGTACTTGTCGCAGGCCCGGACTTCGGCACCGGCTCATCGCGCGAACACGCCGTCTGGGCACTGCAGAACTACGGTTTCAAGGTCGTCATCGGCTCGCGCTTCGGAGACATCTTCCGTAACAACTCGGGCAAGGCAGGGCTCTTGATCGCCACCGTGCCGCACGAGGTCGTCGAGCAACTGTGGGCCTTCATCGAGGCCGACCCCGGCGTCCAGTTGACCGTCGACCTGCCCAGCCGCACCATCACCGCCGGTGGGCAGACCTTCGATTTCGAGGTGGACGACTACACCGCCCACCGGTTGCTGAACGGGCTGGACGACATCGCGCTCACCCTGCAGCATGCAGACCTGATCGCCGAGTTCGAGAGCGGACGGCCCGGGTTCAAACCGACCACCCTGCCGGTGCGCGTCAACGACTGAGCCAACAGCCCCGGCACCAGGCCGGGGCGATGGGCCAGTATTGCGCCATGAGTTCGCTTGAGCGGGCCGGCCGGCGGCGTCCCATCCGGTTCGGTGAGTTGGGACGGGCAAACCGTGAGCCCACTACCCCCACGATGCGCGTTGTTGCACCGCTGGTGCACCGCGTGATGAGGATCTGGACCAGGGCGACCTGGCTTGGTGGGCAGCACATTCCCCAGTCGGGGCCGGCGATCATCGTTGCCAACCACATCAGCAGCCTCGATCCGCCACTGCTGGGCGAATACCTGGCCATGCACGGACGGTGGCCGCACTTCCTGGCCCGGGCGAACCTGTTCGATGGTCCCATCCTGGGCAGGGGGCTGCGCGGTGTCGAGCAAATCCCGGTGCTGCGCGGTAGCAGCCAGGCGCGTGATGCGCTCCGCCATGCCGAGCGGGCACTGGGTCGGGGCCAGGTGGTGGTGCTCTATCCAGAGGGCACGATCACCTTCGACCCCGATGAGTGGCCGATGGCTGGCCACACTGGTGCTGCCCGGTTGGCGCTGCGCACCGGGGCTCCAGTCATCCCGGTAGGGCAGTGGGGTGCCAATTTCGCCTTGCCACCCCGCAAGATCCACAGATTCAGGCTGCGGCGGTGGCCGATCACCATCGTCGCAGGCGCACCGTTGGATCTCAGTGAGTTCGAGGGTGATGCAGAAGACCGGCTGGTGACCCGGGCGGTCACCAACCGGATCATGGCAGGCATCACCGCCATGGCTGAGCAGGCTCGTGGCGAGGCCGCGCCGCCCGATCGCTGGCACCAACGCAAGGGGTATCGCGTCCCACCTGATCAGGCAGTCATCTGAGGCAGCGACGTGCTGCCATCCCATCGCGACCGCCCGTTGTAGGGTTAGCAGGCAGCACTTCGCGGAAGGATGATGATGGCAGCAGCGCAGCGCCCCCGGGTAGCACTCGTCTTTGGTGGCCAGAGCACCGAGCACCAGATCTCCTGCCTCACCGCGGCAGCGGTCGCCGGGGCGATCGACACCGAACGTTACGAGGTGTACGGCATCGGCATCTCGAAGCAGGGCACCTGGCACCGGGTCGGACTCGACCAGATCGCCGCCCTGCGCAAGGTTGGCAGGCAGTTACCCGAACTGGACGACTCACTACCCAGGGCCACCCTGGTCCGGGAGACCGATGGCGTGGTGCTGGTGGCCAGGGACAACGACCACCTCGAGGACCCGGTACACCTGGACGCCGCCTTCATCCTGTTGCACGGTCCCTACGGTGAGGACGGCACGATCCAGGGTCAATTCGAGATGCTGGGACTGCCCTACGTCGGGTCCGGTGTGACCGCCAGTGCGGTCGGCATGGACAAGCACTTCATGAAGGTGGCCCTGGCGGCCCTCGAAGTGCCGATCGGGCCATATGAGGTCGTACAGCCGTGGGCCTGGCCAGCCGGGCGGGACGAGGTCTGCGCCCGGATCAACCAGAACCTGAGCTACCCGTTGTTCGTCAAGCCGGCTCGTGGCGGTTCATCGGTGGGCATCGTCCGGGTGGCTGATGCAGACCAGCTCTGCCAGGCGATCGAACAGGCCAGGGTCTATGACCCCAAGGTGGTGGTTGAGCAGGGCTTCGTCGGTGCCCGCGAGATCGAATGCGCGGTGCTGGGCCCGGCCAGCAACCCTGGTCTCGACGATTCGACGCCGCGCACCTCGTTGCCCGGTGAGATCGTGGTGCACACCGAGACCGGTTTCTACGACTTCGACGCCAAGTACCTGCCAACCGAGGGTCAGGTTGACCTGAATGTGCCAGCCGACCTCGATGCGGGGCTGCAGGCCAGCGTCCAGCGGTATGCGGCCACCGCCTTCCGGGCGCTGGGCTGCGAGGGCCTGGCCCGGGTCGACTTCTTCGTCACCGCCGCGGGCCAGATCTACGTCAATGAGGTCAACACCATGCCCGGCTTCACCGAACTGTCGATGTTCCCCAGCATGTGGCAGGCCTCCGGCATCACCTACCCCGACCTGATCGCCGACTTGATCGATCAGGCGCTGAGCCGCCCCAACACCGTGGTGCGGTAGGGCTAGCGTGTGGCCATGACCAATCCAGAACCAAGGACCGTCGGCGAGGCGGGTGAATTCGGCCTGATCTCGCACGTGACGCGCCGCCTGAGCCTGCCGCCTGCGGTCTCGGTCGGGCCGGGTGATGACGGGGCTGTCTTCCTGATCAACGGATCTGCAGTCACCAGCGTCGACCTGCTGGTCGAAGGGGTGCACTTCCGTCGTGACTGGTCCAGTGCGGCAGACATTGGACGCAAGGCGGTCGCGGTCAACATCGCTGATATCGAGGCGATGGGTGCCGAACCAGTCGCATTGGTCATCGGGGTGGGGATGCCGAGCGACCTGGAGTTCAGCTGGGTCAAGGAAATGGTCACCGGGGTACGCGCCGAGGCCGAATCGGCCCATGTGGCGCTGGTTGGCGGCGACATGGTCAACGCCCGCGACATCACCATCTCGGTCACCGTGATCGGTGAAACCGCGGGCCGCTCCCCGGTGTTGCGTTCAGGTGCCCGCGCCGGACAAGTGGTGGCGATCAGGGGACGCCTGGGCTGGGCGGCAGCGGGCCTGGCTGCGCTGGGGCGCGGCTTCCGATCACCCCGGGCGGCCGTGGACGCCCAGCGGGTGCCGCAGGTGCCCTATGGTGCCGGTCTGGAGGCCGCCGAGGCAGGGGCCACTGCCATGATCGATATTTCTGATGGGTTGCTGGCAGACCTGGCACACGTCGCCCTCGCCAGCGGTGTCAGTTTCCACCTGGATTCGGCGCGCTTCACCATCGGTGAGCCGGTGCGGACGGTGGCGGCTGCAATCAATACCGACCCTCTGGGATTCGTGCTGACCGGTGGTGAGGACCACGCGCTGGCCGCCACTTTCGATGCCGGTCAGGTGCCTGAACACTGGGACGTCGTCGGACTGGTCGCGCCGGCTGCCGAGACCCCTGAGGTGCTGGTCGACGGCCAGGCCTGGCAGGGCGAGAGCGGCTGGACCCACTTCCGTCACTGAAACGCTGCCCATCACCGCAAACTCGGCGTGGAGATTCCCGGGCCGCTGGCGCGCTGCGATAACCTGCCCATATGGCGACCCGCGCGTCTTCCCCGGCGCGGCCTCGGAGCTCTACGTCGCGTTCGTCGACGTCGGGTAGATCGAG
>JBMNPP010000081.1:0-11213 GCA_050943675.1 Brooklawnia sp. | reverse complement strand
AGGCCGAGCGCAGGCACCCCCGCCAGGTCGCCCTCGGTGAAGAAGGTGCGTCGCAGGGTGTCGTTGCCGATGATGCCGGCCATCGGTTCGCCGCCGGCCTGCCAGCCAGCGGCCTCCAGCAGCCGCCAGAAGTGTGCGACGTGCAGCAGGTCGTCCTCACGTCCGGTCCGCAGGCGGGCGTCGAGCAGGTCGAGCGCGTCGGCCGGGCCGGGGGTGGACAGCGGGCTGCAAGCGATCTGTGCGGCGCGGGAATGCCGCTCGAGCATCCTCTTGGCCCGCACCTGCACCGGCAGGTAGCCGGGCCGCCGGTTCGGTTGGTCGGCGCCGCGTACCAGCAGCGGCGGGCTGCCCCGGCGATGCCCCTTGCGGTCCATCGGCAACCGGGGGGCGACGATCAGCGGCGCGCCAGCCCTGACCGCGTCGCGGGTGGCGTCCTGGCTGACCGTCCAGTCCTCATCAGCCAGGGCGCGCAGGTCGACTGCCTCAGGCAGTGCAGCGAGCTGGTTGAGCACATTGGTGATGAACTCCCGCCCGCCGAAAAGTTCTGCCTGCACATCGGAACTGCCGCGCACGGTGTACCCGGAGGCACCTGCGGGCAGCCTGACGGTGGCGTCGTAGTAGTTCTGTACCTTCACCGGGCAGCGGATCGCGGCATAGGCGTCCAGCACCACCCCGCCCGAGGGGCTCACGGCGCCCAGCCCCGGTGCATGGCCACGATGCCTCCGGTCAGGTTCTTCCACTGGACGCCGACCCAGCCTGTCTGACGCATCATCGCGGCCAACTCGTGCTGCTCGGGCCAGTCCATGATCGACTCGATCAGGTAGTCGTAGGCCGGTGCATTGGAGGCCAGGGCCTGGAATCGGGGCATCACCTGGTTCATGTACAGCTGGTAGGCGGCGCGGAAGGGCGGCCAGACCGGGGTGCTGAACTCGGCGATGACGATGCGCCCACCCGGTTTGGTGACCCGCAACAATTCGGCGAGCCCCGCCCGGGTGTCGTGCACATTGCGCAACCCATAGCTGATGGTGACAGCATCGAAGGAATCATCGCGGTACGGGAGGGCCAGGCCATCGCCGGCCACGAAGTGCAGGGTGGGGTAGCGGCGGCGGCCCTCGGCCAGCATGCCCAGTGACAGGTCGGTGGGGAACGGGATCGCCCCGGCATCGGCCAGCGGCTCCGACGAGGTGCCGGTACCGGCCGCCAGGTCGAGGATTCGTTCGCCCTGGCCAGGATCGATTGCGGCAACCACGGCGCGGCGCCAGGCCCGCACCTGGCCGAATGTCATCACGTCGTTCATCAGGTCGTAGCGGCGCGCGACACCATCGAACATGTCTGCGACGGCGCGCGGTTGCTTGCTCAGGTCGGCGCGGGTTGGCATTACACTAGATTGCCACACCCTTGGGCGTCCCGGTGGGCACGTCCTCGCCGGCCGGCGGGGTGCCGAGGCCCTGTAGCGCCGGTTGCCTGAACTGCCCGCACCTGCCCACCGCTGGCAACCCGGATGCGAGCGATTGCCCTGGCAGGTCACAATGGGGATCATGGCCAAGCGCGAGACGGTCCTCAAGGTGACCGACCTGATGAAGAAGTACGGCGAGCATGTAATCGTCAACGATTTCAACCTGACGGTGCAGGCGGGGGAGGCCGTGGCGCTCACAGGCCGCAACGGTTCGGGCAAGTCGACCGTGCTGCGCTGCGTGATCGGCGCCGATCGCCCCAGCGAGGGACGCGTCGAGGTTTTCGGTCGCAGGGTCTCCGAGACCGACCCGCAGTTCCGTCGTGACGTGGCCACCGTCGTGGACGACCTCGATTTTTTCCCTGACCTGTCAGTGGTTGAGCACCTCGACCTGCTCGCCCGCGCACACGGCCTGGAAGAACCTGACGACCTGGTCGATGAGGTGCTCGACGAGGTACAACTCGTCCCGCAGTCCGGGCAGTTGCCGGGCACGCTGTCCAGCGGCCAGCGCCGCCGGTTGGCCCTGGCCACCGCGCTGGTGCGGCCCAAGAAGCTGCTGGTCATGGATGAGCCGGAGCAACGCCTGGACGTCGAGGGTGTGGCCTGGCTCGGGGCCCGCCTCAAGCACGAGATGAGCAAGGGGCTGGCGATCCTGATGGCCAGCCATGAGCCGGGCCTGGTCAATGCACTGGGCGCCCGCGTGGTCCGGCTGGGCGAGGCGGCCGAGGCCAGTGAATCGCTCGTCGAGCCGGAATCGGCGCTGTGATGGCCAGCAAGCGTCGGCGCCGCAGGTCGACCCCCAAGCAGGCCCAGCCCGCCAGGGCCCCGGAGCCGGTGGTTGAGGTTACCCGGCCCGAGGTGGTCTACCAGCGGGAGACCCCATTCGGCGATGTCGAGGATTTTGCGGCCGGCCAGGCCGATGAACGGCAGTTGCAGCTGCTGATGAGGGACTGGCGCAAGGGCCGGGCCACCCGCACCGTGTGGGACATGCTCACCGACAGCTACGTGACGGCCTTCTCGGCGATCGTGGTGATCGCGATGGTCGTCAGCGGCATCATGTCGGTGCAGCAGTCTGCCGCGGGTTGCTCGACAGAGGGTTGCGTGACTGCCCGCGGCCTGCTGCCGTGGATGACGCTCACGCTGGTCGTCCTGCTGGCCCTGACGGTCTCCCGGATCTTCGGCCCGGTCATCGCTTCGGCCGCGGAGGGTTTCTGGATGCTGGACGCACCGATCAGGCGGGCCCGGCTGCTGTCCCGCCGTCTTTGGGGCGTCACGCTGGCCGGGCTGGCGATCGGTGCGTTGCTCGGTGGACTGATCGGGATGGTCACCGGGCTGGACCTGGCTGCCGTGGCCGTGTGGGCACTTGCCACCGGATTGGCCGCAGCAGCCGTGGTCGCCTTCGCTGCCGGCGAGCAGACTGCAGATCGGGGCGTCATCCTGGGCACCCTGGCAGCCATCGTCGGCGTGGTCGGCGTCGGTCTGCTGGCAGCGATGGTGGGAGTTTCGGCTGGTGTGATCAGTATCGAACTCGATCCGGCGCGCACCGAGGCACTGGGCTGGGTGGTGGCCGCAGTCGCGGCAGTGCTGCTGGTGGCAGCCTTCGCCAGCGCCCGGGTACGGCTGTCAAACCTGCGACGCGCCCGGCTGGTCAGCGGGGGAGACCTGCTTTCCGGCATGCAGGGTGCGATGTTCGCCCTCGACTTCGGACTGATGCGCGACATCCTGGTCGAGCGGCGCTGGCTGGCCAAGGGCCACGTCCACCCGGTTCGGGGTCGGGCCTCTGGCCGGGCCACCCTGGTCTGGCGCGAGATCGAGAAGCTGCAACGCAACCCGCGCGGAGTGCTGGTGTTGCTGGCCAGTGCACTGGTGCCCTACGCGCTGCTGTCACTGGGACTGGGCAACCTGACCCCGGCGCTGTCGGCGATCGTGCTGATGTTCGTGATGGTTCCGTTCTTCGACTCGCTGCGCGTGCTCAGCCGTACCCGCGGACTGGCGCGCGCGTTCCCGATGTCCACCTCGGAGATCAACGGTGCGCTGACCACCGTGCCACTCGGGTTGGCGCTGGTCTGGGCTCTGGCTGCCGCACCCGCTTTCGCGATCATCGGCCAGGATTCACTTGACTGGGGAGCGCTGGGTACGGCCGTCATGAAGGCCGTGATCACTGCCATCGCGGGTTACGTCGGGGCCATCCGGTGGGTCAGCGCAAAGTCGGCCGACTACTCATCACCCATGGTCGCCACCGGCTTCGGTGCCATGCCGCCCAGCCTGGCGTTCAACCTGGTGCGCGGCTTCGATGTCATCGCCTTGATCACCCTGCCGCTGCTGATCGGCTGGCCGCCGATGATCTCGCTGGTGATTGCCGCAATCGCCTACATGGTGCTTCGCTCAGGTGGTTTCAACACCCAGGAGATGATGGACCGCAACGAAGAGGCCAAGCGCGAACTCGAGGTCATGAAGGGTCAGGGTCAGGGCCGCAGCCGCGAGAAGATCACCTACACCCGGGGCCAGGGCACTCGCTGATTCGCCGGGCTCAACCGGCCGGTCGGGCCGGCTCAGTGATCGGCCCGCAGTGCCTGCTTCATGGGTTCCATCTTGGCGTCGGTCTCCACCAGCTCGGCGTGCGGTTTGGAGGCCGCCACCACGCCAGCGCCGGCATAGATATGCATCCGGCGGGGGTCGGCGGCCTGCAGTTGACCGCAGCGCAGCGCAATGGCCCATTCGCCGTCGCCCTGCGCGTCCACCCAGCCAACCGGACCGGCGAAGCGGCCCCGGTCGAGTTGTTCATATTCGGCGATCAGTTGGCGGGCGACGTCAGTGGGTGAGCCGCAGACAGCTGCCGAGGGGTGGGCAGCCCGGGCCAGCACCAGGGTGTTGTATTGCGGCGGTGAGATGCCGCAGATGTCGGTGGCCAGGTGCATCACATTGGGCAGGGTGAGCACATAGGGTGCATCCGGTACGTGCATCCCGGACAGGTAGGGCTGCAGTGAGTCGACCACCGAGCGGACTGCCCATTGGTGTTCCTCGAGGTCCTTGTTGGACGAGACCAGCCGGGCAGCCTGTTGTGCGTCGTCCACCCCCTCGACTCGGGGGATGGTGCCGGCCAGCACCCGGGACAGGGTCAGCCCACCAGCCCGGCGCACCAGCATTTCGGGTGTGGAACCGACCAGGCCGTCGATCAGGTAGTTCCAGCATGAGCCGTAGCTGGCCAGCAGTTGGCGAAGTGGCCAGCGGGGGTCGATCGGTTCATCGGCCTGCGCCACGATCTCGCGGGCCATCACGACCTTGCTCGCCTGGCCGTCCTTGATGCGGTTGGTCATGTCGCGCAACCGGTTCATCCACTCGGTTTCGCTGAGCGGGCCAGGACCGAACCTCAGGTTGACCGGCCGGCAGGCCTGCTCGGGGGCCCGTGGCGGCAGTTCGGGGCTGATCCGGTCGGGGCCGATCTGGGTCAGCCAGGCCTGACCATCGCGACGGCCGATGATGAACTCGGGCAGCACCAGCACCGAGTGGTATTCGGTATTGCCCGGATCGAAACAGAAGCTGCCGTAGACCAGTGGGCCGGTGCCGAACCTGCCCGGCATCTCGGACTCGTTGTCGATGGTGCCCAGCAGTTCGGTCCACCACTGGTCGGCCTCGGCCATGGAGCGGGTATCGAACCTGGCGATCTCACCCAGCGCGACGAACCCTTCGGTACCGCGCAGGAAGGCCGCATCAGTGGGGCCCAGGAAATCAGCCAGCGGCCCGGGGTCATCGATCCGGATGGTGGATGCATGCAGCCGATCAGTTCCGGGATTGACGATCACCCAAGAGAGGGTACCCGATGGCATCCCCGTGCTCACATCGGGCGACGCTGCTCAGTTTGGGTCAGCGCGGCAGGCCATGGCTAGACTGCCGGTAACCCCACCAATAAGGAGTGCAGATGCAAGATGCTTCGCAAGCCACACCGATCGGTGGGCCCCGGGCATCAGCGATGCAGTTGACCGAAGCAGTTGGTGACCTGAGCGCTGACGTCGTCGTCGTGGGTGCCGGCCCGGCCGGCTCGTCCACCGCCATCTTCCTGGCCCGGCAGGGTCTGGACGTCCTGTTGCTTGAAAAATCCGGGTTCCCGCGCGAGAAGGTCTGCGGTGACGGCCTGACTCCGCGAGCGGTACGGATGATGACCCGGTTGGGTATCGACACCAGCGAGGCAGCGGGCTGGAAGCACCTGAAGGGCCTGCGCATCTATGGCGGCCGCATCGACCCGTTCGAGATGCCGTGGCCCGAACTGGCCGAGCAGCCCAACTATGCACTGGTCAGCCCGCGCTCGACCTTCGATGACCTGCTGGCCGGGATGGCCGTCGTGGCCGGCGCCCGGTTGCATACCGGTGTGCGGGTGAGCGGGCCGATCGTCGATGAGCGCAGCAACCGGGTGGTCGGGGTCACCGATTCAAAGGGCCGCAGCTACCGGGCACCGATCGTGGTCGCAGCCGACGGGGTGGGCACCCGGTTGGGCAAGGGCTCCGGTCGCGATCACGACGAGCGCCGCCCGATGGGTGTGGCGGTGCGCAGTTACTACACCAGCCCCCGGCACGACATGGACTGGATGGAGAGCTACCTCGAACTGTGGGACGGCGCCCCGCGAGCCTCGAACCTGCTGCCCGGATACGGATGGGTCTTCCCGCTGGGGGACGGCTCGGTCAACGTGGGTCTGGGAATGCTCAACACAAGTTCGGCCTTCGGCAAGACCGACTACAAGGATTTGATGCGGCGCTGGCTCGACAACACCCCCGAACAGTGGGGGCTGCGCGAGGCCAACCAGTTGCAGCCGATCAGGGGTGCGGCATTGCCGATGGCCTTCAACCGCCAGCCCTTCTACGCCGACGGGATGCTGTTGGTGGGTGATTCGGGCGGCATGGTCAGCCCGTTCAATGGCGAAGGCATCAGTTATGCGATGGAGGCGGCCGAGTTCGCTGCCCAGGCGATCGCTGATGCGCATGCCCGAGGTTTTGGCACCCCATCTGCCGAGTTGGCGTTGTCCAACTACCCCCAACAGGTCAAGGCGGCCTGGGGTGGCTACTATCGGTTGGGCACCATCTTCGTGAAGTTGATCGGAAATCCGAAAATCATGCACCTGTGCACGACTTACGGATTGCCACGGCGCAGGTTGATGCGGCTGGTCCACAAACTGCTGGCCAACCTGACCGACCAAAATCACGGTGATGCGCATGATCGCTTGATCAATGCGCTGTCCAGATTGGCGCCCTCGGTGTGACGTGTGGCGTTGACTGGGCAAGAATAGAGCTTGGTGACTGCACAGTGGGGTCGGTCGCTTACCCGCTGCGGAAAGATCCGCGGCAAATCCCCACGGAGGAAACGAGTGGAAGGGCGGGGCAGGCATGAACGCCTACATCCCCATCGCAGGGCTGGTCGCCCTGGCCACGATCTTCGTCGCGATTGCGATCCCGTTGAGCACGGTGATCGGACCGCATCGCTATAACCGGACGAAGTACGACTCCTTCGAGTGTGGGGTGCAGGCCACCCCGCAGCCCGCCGGAGGTGGGCGGTTCTCGGTCAAGTACTACGTGGTGGCGATGCTGTTCATCCTGTTCGACATCGAGATCGTCTTTCTCTACCCATGGGCGGTGTCGTTCGGGCTACTTGAGCCGTTGGCCATTGTTGCCATGATCATCTTCATCATCACCGTTTTCGTCGCCTACTACTACGACCTGCGTCGTGGCGGCCTGGACTGGGACTAGTGCGGAGGGATTGACAGATGGGCATTGAAGACAAGGTTCCGCAGGGAGTGCTGCTGACCACCGTCGAGGCGATCGCCGGTTGGGTGCGCAAGGCGTCCTTCTGGCCACTGACGATGGGTTTGGCCTGCTGCGCGATCGAGATGATGCAGTTCGGTGGTCCGCGCCACGACGGCGGCCGTTGGGGCCAGGAGGTCTTCCGGGCCTCGCCGCGCCAGGCCGACCTGATGATTGTTTCGGGCCGGGTCAGCCAGAAGATGGCACCGGTGGTCCGCCAGTTGTGGGACCAGATGCCCAACCCCAAGTGGTGCATCTCGATGGGCGCCTGTGCCAGCACCGGCGGCATGTTCAACAACTACGCGATCCTCCAGGGTGTCGACCACATCGTGCCGGTCGACATGTACATCCCGGGCTGCCCGCCACGTCCAGACATGCTCATCGACGCTGTGTTCAAGCTGCGTGAGAAGGAAGTGCAGTGGGGCCCGATCGGGGCCAACCGCACCCAGCAGATCAACGACAACGAGCAGGCTGCACTGACGGCTCCCGCCCTGAGTGAGCGGAAGGGGCTCATGCGATGAGTGACGACAAGGCACCCGAGAACCTGGCCGAGGACGCACCTCGCCGTGGCAGCGCCGAGCCCGTGGACGCACAGGTGGCCAGCAACGGTGAGCCGGCTGACTCGGGCGCACCCACACCTGAGCTGACCCACCCGCACCTGGTGAACGTCTTCGCTGCCGACCCCGCCGAGGACGATCCGGTCATCGAGGTCCGCGAGGGTATGTGGGGCCCGGGCCACGGCTCCGGCGATACCTCCGGCTTCGGTGGCATGCGCCGCATCGTGCAGATGCCGGGCAGCACCGTCCCACCATTCGGTGGCTGGTTCGACGACGTCGCCAACCGGATGGCAGAGCTGGTGCCGCACTTCGCCTCGCGGGTGCTGGTGCAGCACGGCGAGATCACCTTCGTGGTGCTCCGCGAAAAGCTGCTCGAACTCGTCAAGGTATTGCGTGATGATCCCGCGTTGCGCTTCGAGGGCTGCATGAGCGTTTCGGGTGCGCACTACCCGAATCTGACCGGTGAAGAACTGCACGTGGTCTACGCACTGCTCAGCTACACCCATAACCGGCGGATCACCCTCGAGGTCACCTGTCCCGACGCGGACCCGCACATCCCCAGTGTCTGCTCGGTCTATCCGATGGCCAATTACCACGAGCGTGAGACCTGGGACATGTTCGGCATCATCTTCGATGGGCACCCGGGGTTGACCCGCATCCTGATGCCCGACGACTGGGTCGGGCACCCGCAACGCAAGGACTACCCGCTGGGTGGCATTCCCGTGGAGTACAAGGGAGCGGTCATCCCGCCCCCCAACGAGCGCAGGAGTTACCAGGCATGACTCAGCAAACAGACGCCAACTACGGTGTCCCCGGCGACCAGGACGTCTTCGCAGTCCCCGGCGAGCCAGCCGTCGACCAGGCCTACCTGGCCGGCGGGGCTGACTGGGCGCAGATCATCGAGTCGCAGCGTGAACGCGCCGACGAGATCATCGTGGTCAACATGGGCCCCCAGCACCCCTCGACCCACGGTGTGATGCGGCTGGTGCTGGAACTGGATGGCGAGATCGTCAAGAGCTGCCGCCCGGGTATCGGCTTCCTGCACACCGGCATCGAGAAGAACGCCGAGTACCGCACCTGGATGCAGGGCTCGACCTTCGTCACCCGGATGAACTATGTCTCGAACTTCCACAACGAACTGGTCTACTCGCTGGCCGTTGACAAGCTGCTTGGCGTCACCGATCAGATGCCCCGGCGTGGCACCCAGTTGCGCCTGTTGGCCACCGAGATCAACCGGATCGCCTCGCACCTGACCGCAGTCGGTGCCAACTGCCTCGAACTCGGCGCCACCTCGCCGCAGGAGGTTGGGCTGCGTGAACGGGAACGCGTCCTGGAGTTCACCGAGGCGCTGACCGGTCTGCGCATGAACAATGCCTATATCCGGCCGGCCGGGGTGCAGAACGACCTGCCGGACGATGGCATCGACCTGCTCGACGAACTGATCAAGCAGATGAAGCTGAACATCCCCGAGATCGCCGGCTTCATGCTCGACAACCCGATCTTCAAGCTGCGCACCGAGGGCGTGGGCTACATGGACCTGTCCGCCTGCATGATGATGGGCGCCACCGGGCCCGTGCTGCGGGCCTGCGGTTACCCGTGGGACCTGCGCAAGACCCAGCCCTACCTGGGTTACGAGAACTACGAGTTCGACGTCTGTACCGAAACCACAGCAGACGCCTACGCCCGGTTCAAGATCCGCTGCGACGAAATGATGCAGTCGATCCGCATCGTCGAACAGGTGCGCGACGAACTGGTCGAGAGCGCCGGCGAACCCTACCGGGTCCAGGATCCCAACCTGGAATGGCCCGGCGACCTCACGGTGGCAGCCGATGGCCAGGGCAACTCCAATGAGCACATCAAGCACATCATGGGCCAGTCGATGGAGGCCCTCATCCACCACTTCAAGAAGGTGACCGAGGGGTTCAAGGTGCCGGCCGGCCAGACCTACACCGCGATCGAGGGGCCGTCGGGCGAGTTGGGTATCCACGTCGTCTCGGACGGTGGCACCCGGCCCTACCGGGTGCACATGCGTGACCCTGGCTTCAACCACATCCAGGCACTGCCACTGATGAGCGAGGGCGCGATGATGAGCGACCTGATCATGTCGGTGGCCAGCATCGACCCTGTCATGGGCGGCGTTGACCGATGATGTACCTGATCTTGACAAGGAGCGATATTCGATGAGTGGGCACGATTTCGTCTCGGCCTTCGATGACGCCTCGGGAATTGATGCCGCCGACCAGAGCACCAATATCACCGAAGAGACCATCGAAGAGATGCGCCAGATCATGGCGCGCTATCCGCAGTCGCGCTCTGCGCTGCTGCCGATGCTCCACCTGGTGCAGGCAGTTGACGGACGCATCAGCGACGCTGGCGTCCAGGTCTGTGCCGAACTGCTGGGCATCTCGCAGGCCCAGGTCAACGGTGTGGCCACGTTCTATTCCATGTACAAGCGCCGGCCCGCCGGTCGCCACCACGTCGGGGTGTGTACCACCACCCTGTGCGCGGTGATGGGCGGTGACGTGCTGCTTGACCAGATGAAGGACAAGCTGGGGATCGACGAGGGTGAGACCACGGCGGACGGCGAGTTCAGCCTGGAGCGGCTGGAGTGCAACGCTGCCTGTGACTTTGCCCCGGTGATGATGGTCAATTGGGAATTCATGGACCAGATGACCCCTGAGAAGGCCAATGAACTGATCGACAGGCTGGCCGCAGGTGAAGAGGTCCGCTCCAGTCGCGGTGCGCACCTCACCAGCTGGCGCGAGGCCTCCCGGGTGCTGGCAGGCTTCCCCGACGGATTGGCCGACGAGGGACCAACTGCCGGTCCAGCCTCGCTGGAGGGCCTGCGGATCGCCCGCGAACGGGGCTGGCAGGCACCCACCACATCTGGCGTCACGACTTCTGAAGGGGGCGAGAACGCATGAGCATCGACGTCCTGACCCCGGTCCTGTCCAATAACTGGGACCAGCCGGAAGCCTGGAAGCTGGCCACCTACGAGGCCAATGGTGGCTACCAGACCGCGCGCAATGCGCTGCGGATGGTGCCCGACGACATCGTCGACCTGGTCAAGAACTCTGGCCTGCGCGGCCGGGGTGGCGCCGGATTCCCGACCGGCGTGAAGTGGAGCTTCCTGCCCAAGGACAACCCGAACCCCAAGTACCTGGTGGTCAACTGCGACGAATCAGAGCCGGGTACCTGCAAGGACATCCCGATGCTGATGGCCACTCCGCACACGCTGCTGGAGGGCATCATCATCAGCTCGTTCGCGGTGGGCGCGCACCGGGCCTTCATCTACATCCGTGGTGAGGTGCTGCACCCCATCCGGCGGCTGCAGAAGGCCGTCGCCGATGCCTACGAGGCCGGTTACCTGGGCAAGGGCATCTTCGGCACCGATTTCGATCTCGATGTCGTGGT
>JBMNPP010000080.1:0-11240 GCA_050943675.1 Brooklawnia sp. | reverse complement strand
CGGGAGCATCCAACAGGTTGATCACTGTTGCGTCGTTGGTGATGGTGGCCAGCGTCAGTGCTGCCTGGCGTTCGGCGTCATCCTTCTCGCCGCGGTAGCCACTGATCCTCGTCTTGAGCAGGTTCTCGAACAACGTGGTCTTGCCGGATCCGGCCGATCCGACCAGAACCACGTTGCGTAGATCTGCGGGACTGGTCACCCTGGGTGCTTGCGCGCTCGTCTTTGAACTCATGCACCAACATTGCCCGTCTTCTCCAAATGCCGCAAGAATTCCGGCGCTCTCGTTGTGCCGCCCGCAAGCTGCAGCAGGCCGCAGGCGGCTGGGTAGGGTTGTGTCTGCAGCACTGCCGGGTTGGCCGATCGCGAGGAGGACTGGCGATGAGCGGGAGCACGAACTACCTGGACCAATTGGTCGCCTGGCGCAGGCACCTGCACCAGTATCCCGAGATCTCCTTCCACGAGCACCGGACGGTGGCCTATATCGCCACTGAACTGCGGGCCCGGCTGCGCCACGCCACCTTCGACAACCTCACCCCCACCTCGCTGGTGGTCGAACTGGATACTGGCAGGCCCGGTCCCCGCATCGGCATCCGGGCCGACATCGATGGGCTGGCCATCCAGGAGGATCGCCCCGACCTGGGGTTCGCCTCGCGGGTGCCCGACCGAATGCATGCCTGCGGGCACGATGGCCACACTGCGATCGTGATGGCCGCCCTGGCCTGGGCCGATGACAACCTCGACGCACTCAGCGGGCAGGTCGTCGGCATCTTCCAGCATGCCGAGGAGACCCCACCCGGTGGTGCCAGGGAGCTGGTGGCCACCGGCTATTTCGACGATTTCGACTTCATCTACGGCTTCCACCTGTGGACCCCGATGCCCACCGGGCAGGTCGACATCAAGGACGGTCGCGCCTCCACCAATGCAGACCTGTTCAGGATCACCATCAACGGCCAGGGCGGGCATGCCTCCACCCCGGAGTTGACCATCGACCCGCTCATCGCCGCCAGCCAGTTGATCGGGCAGTTGCAGACAGTGGTGTCGCGGCGCATCAATGCGCTGGTCCCGGCGGTGGTCTCGGTGACCTGGCTGGAGGCAGGTGACGAGTTGGCGCTGAATGTGATCGCCCCACAGGCCCGCCTGGGTGGCACCGTGCGCACCACCGACCCGCAAACCCGGCAGAAGATCCAGGACTCCATGGCGCAACTGCTGGCCGGGCTGGAGGCCGCTCATCCGGGTCTGTCCTGCGAACTGGATTACCTGGTCGGTTATGACATGGTCTGGAACGACCCGGCCCGCACCTCGATCGTCCGGGAGTTGGCCACGGCCCGCTGGGGTGAGGCGGTGACCAGTGAGCCGCCAATGCTGGGCGGAGAGGATTTTGCTGCGTTTGCCGAACTGGTGCCCGCGACCTATGTTTTCATCGGCGCCGGCAATCCGGACAAGGGCTTCACCGGCTCACACCACCAGCCAACCTTCGGGCTGGATGAGGACGCCTTCCCCACCGCCTTCGAACTGGCGGTCGACGTGTTGCGCAATGGACCGCGGCTGGCGGCTGGTTGAGATCCGATTTGGCCGCGACCGGCACCGTCCACTAGTCTGGTCGATGGTCGTTCCCGCGCGAAGCCACTTTGGCTTCGGGTCCCAGGAAGAATGGGGACGCCGTTTTAGTCGTGCTACAACAACTCGGAAGACGGACGAAACCGTGACTACCTACAGCCCGAAGCCTGGTGAAGTCACCAGGGAATGGCTCGTGATCGATGCCAACGACGTCGTGCTCGGACGGCTTGCCACAACGGTGGCCAAGCTGCTGCGCGGCAAGCACAAGGCGGCTTTCGCCCGCCACGTCGACGTCGGCGATTTCGTGATCGTCGTCAATGCGAGCAAGGTCGCCCTGACCGGCAACAAGGCCGCTGATTCACTGCGGCACACCGTCTCGGGCTTCCCAAGCGGTCTGAAGACCCGCACTGCCGGTGACCTGCGCGATTCTGACGCGCGCGCACTGGTCGAGAAGGCCGTGTGGGGCATGATGCCCAAGAACAAGCTCAGCCGCGCCCAGATGGGCAAGCTGAAGGTCTACTCCGGCCCAGAACACCCACACTCTGCGCAGCGCCCGCAGCCCTACGAGATCACCCAGGTTGCCCAGTGAGCGACCAGAACACCAAGGATTTGACTGTGTCCGAGACCCAGACCGAAGACCTCGAAGCCACCGAGACCAAGCCATTCATCGACGAGCAGAATCGCGAGATCGCCTACCGGGCCGACTCCGCGACTGCCGCCCAGGTCGCATCGACCGAGCGTCCTGCCCTGATCGCACCCGGTCACGGCACCGGGCGCCGCAAGCAGGCCATCGCCCGGGTCCGCCTGATCCCGGGCAGCGGCCAGTGGAAGATCAATGGCCGCACCCTGGACGACTACTTCCCCAACAAGGTGCACCAGCAGTCGATCACCGAGCCGCTGGTCACCGCCGGGGTGCTGGACGCCTACGACGTGGTCGCGCTGATCACCGGTGGCGGTGTCACCGGCCAGTCCGGTGCCCTGCGCCTGGGCATCGCCCGCGCGTTGAACGCGATCGACGCCGAGGCCAGCCGTCCGGCTCTGAAGAAGGCCGGCCTGCTGACCAGGGACGCCCGCATCAAGGAGCGCAAGAAGGCAGGTCTCAAGAAGGCCCGCAAGGCTCCGCAGTACTCCAAGCGCTGATCCGGTCAGCTGCTTCCAGCGGCCGGTCACCCCAGGCGGGTGGCCGGCCGCTGTGCCATCTGCAGCCTGGATCGGCCACATCAATCAGCGCCAGGGCTTGTGCCGGTCAGATCTTCCAGTGCCCGACCGCTAGGCTGTGTCCTCATGGCACGTTTGTTTGGAACCGACGGAGTGCGCGGGGTCGCCAATGTTGACCTGACCGCAGAACTTGCGATGGAACTGGCGGTCGCGGCTGCCCGGGTGCTGGGTGAGACCTCAACCGGGGACGGTCGCCGGTTGACCGCACTGGTCGGCCGTGACACCCGCATCTCGGGGGAGTTCCTGAGTGCCGCGGTCAGCGCTGGCCTGGCCAGTGCGGGGGTGGATGTGGTCGACGTCGGTGTGGTGCCGACTCCGGGGTTGGCCTACCTGGTCAACGACCAGGGCAGCGACCTTGGCGTCATGTTGTCGGCCTCGCACAATCCGATGCCCGACAACGGCATCAAGTTCTTCCAGCGGGGCGGGGTCAAGCTGGATGACTTCATCGAGGACCAGATCGAGGACCGGCTCGGTCAGGAATGGGACCACCCCACCGGTGGGGACGTCGGGAGCCTGCGGGCCGACGACGGTGTGCTGCGGCAACGCTATATCGATTACCTGGTGGCCAGCCTGGCCGGCGTCCGGCTTGATGGGCTGAGCGTGGTCATTGATGCCGCCAATGGTGCTGCGGCGATGTGCTGTGCATCAACAAGACCCCCAACGGATTGAACATCAACGATGGTTGCGGCTCGACCCATATGGCCGGCCTGCAGGCCGCAGTGGTCGAAAATGGCGCGGGCCTGGGCATTGCCCTCGATGGTGACGCCGACCGCTGCCTGGCCGTGGATGCCGCAGGCAACCTGATCGATGGCGACAAGATCCTGGCCATCCTGGCCCTGCAACTCAAGGCCGAGGGCAGGCTGCACAATGACACCCTGGTCGCCACCGTGATGAGCAACCTGGGGCTGCTCAATGCGATGCGTGCCAACGGGATCCACGTTGAGCAAACCCGCGTCGGTGACCGGTACGTGCTCGAGGCGATGGCGGCCAACGGCTTCACCCTGGGTGGCGAACAATCCGGCCATGTGATCATCAGCGAATACGCCAGCACTGGCGACGGGGTGCTCACCGGGCTGCACCTGGCCAGCTGTATGGCCACCACTGGACGCACCCTGGCCGACCTTGCTTCCGTGGTGACCACGCTTCCGCAGGTGATGATCAATGTGCCCAATGTCGACAAGATGCGCGCCGGGATCGATCCGGAGATCACCCAGGCAGTCACCGCCGCCAACCGTGAACTCGGGCATGGCGGCCGCGTGCTGTTGCGTCCCTCGGGCACCGAGCCGCTGGTTCGCGTGATGGTCGAGGCGACCACCCTGGACCAGGCACAACAGGTGGCTGAGCGACTGGCCGGGCTGGTGTCCCAGCGGCTCGCCCTGTAGCCGGGCCCCCGATCAGATCTTCCTGATCCGCACCTCACGGATCACGTGGTCGAGCCCCTTGCGCAGGATCGCGGTGGCGCGCTCCCGGGTCGGTTTGATGTTCTGCACCAGGTTGGGCTCGTTGATCTCGTCCCAGTACATGTTCGCGGTCTCGACCGCCTCTTCGTCGCTGAGCGCCGCATAGGAGCGGAAGAAGCTATCCGGGTCGCGGAAGGCTGTCTCGCGCAGGGCCATGAACCGGACCAGGTACCAGTTGCGGATGTGGTTGACGTTCGCGTCGACGTAGACTGAGAAGTCGAAGAAGTCGCTGACTGTCAGCTCACCGGTACCAGTTGGTGCGGGCTGCAGGACGTTCAATCCCTCCAGGATCAGGATGTCGGGGTCGTCGATGACGTGGGTGGCGCCGGGCACGATGTCGTAGATGGTGTGTGAGTACACCGGTGCGCTTACCTGGGACATCCCGGACTTGACCTGCACCACGAATTCCAGCAGTGCCCGGCGATCGTAGCTCTCGGGGAACCCCTTCCTGTCGAGCAGGCCACGGTCGGAAAGTACGGAGTTGGGGTAGAGGAAGCCGTCGGTGGTCACCAGGTCGACCCGGGGGTGCCCCGGAGAACGGGACAGCAGTTCGCGCAACAGGCGGGCGACGGTCGACTTGCCGACCGCCACCGATCCGGCCACACCAATGACGAACGGGGTCCGGCCCGGCTCTATCCCCAGGAAACCGTAGGAGTCGGCGTAGAGCTGGTCGTGGTTGATTCGGTAAAGATTCAGCAACTGGGCCAGCGGCAGGTAGACCTCGGCCACATCAGCCGCATCGGTCGGGTCCTGCAGGCCGCGTAGCCGCTCGATGGTCTTGTGGTCCAGCTCCAGATTGGTTTCGTTGGCCAATTGGGCCCATGCCGCACGGGGCAGCGTCACCCAGGGACTACTCAACGCGGTACCTCCTCGCTCATCCGGGCAAGCGTAGCGGGAGGGCGTGGGGACGGTGGCGCGCACCACGTCCTAGACTGCTGGGCATGTGCGGAATCATTGGATACGCCGGACCCGCCGACGCCAGGGAAGTGATCATCAGCGGCCTGCGCCGCATGGAATACCGCGGCTACGACTCGGCTGGGATCGCGGTGGTGGCCGATGGCCGCCTGGCCAGTGCCAAGAAGGCCGGCAAGCTGGCGAACCTGGTTGCCGAACTCGAGACCAACCCGCTGCCCACCGCCCAGCAGGGGATCGGGCACACCCGTTGGGCAACCCATGGTGGCCCAACCGACCTGAACGCGCACCCGCACACCTCGGCTGATGGTCGGGTAGCGGTCGTCCACAACGGCATCATCGAGAATTACGCAGAACTGCGGGCCGAACTGGCTGGTGAGGGCGTCGAGTTCGTCTCTGAAACCGACACCGAGGTTGCCGCGCACCTGCTGCGGCGTGAACTGCACCACACCGGGCAGTTGCTGGATGCGCTGCGGGCAGTGGCCGGGAAGCTGGCCGGGGCATTCACCCTGGTCGCGGTCGATGCCGACCAGCCAGACCAGGTGGTGGCGGCACGCCGCAATTCACCGTTGGTGGTGGGTGTCGGCGAGGGTGAGAACTTCGTCGCCTCCGACGTGCTGGCCTTCATCGAACACACCCGTGAGGTGATCGAACTCGGCCAGGACCAGGCGGTCGCGATCACCCCCGAACAGATCACTGTGGTCGGTTTCGACGGTGAACCCGCCCAGACCAACCGGTACCACGTCGATTGGGATACCTCGGCTGCCGAGAAGGGCGGCTTCGACTGGTTCATGCGCAAGGAGATCTTCGAGCAACCCAAGGCGGTGGCCGACACCCTGCTCGGCCGCTACAACAACCGCGGCGAACTGGTACTCGATGAAATGCGTGGCATCTCGCAGGAGGATCTGCGGCGGATCAACAAGATCGTGATCGTTGCCTGCGGCACCGCCTACTACGCCGGCATGGTCGCCAAATACGCCATCGAGCACTGGACGCGGGTGCCCTGCGAGGTCGAGGTGGCCTCCGAGTTCCGCTACCGCGACCCGATCATCGACCCGCAAACCCTGTGCGTGACGATCAGCCAGTCCGGCGAGACCGCCGACACGCTGATGGCCATCAGGCATGCCCGCAACCAGGGCGCCAAGGTGATCGCCATCTGCAACACCAATGGGGCCACCATCCCGCGCGAATCCGATGCGGTGATCTACACCCACGCAGGCCCGGAGATCGGGGTGGCCTCCACCAAGGGCTTCATCACCCAGCTGGCTGCCTGCTACCTGCTGGGGCTCTACCTGGCCCAGGTGCGTGGCATGAAGTATTCCGACGAGATCAAGCTCGTCACCGCCGAACTGGAGCGCACACCGCAGTTGATCCAGCGCATGCTGGACAACGCCGAGCAGGTCTATGAACTGGCCCGCGAGCTTTCGACCGAGAACGATTTCATCTTCATCGGCCGCCATGTCGGCTTCCCGGTCGCCCTCGAAGGTGCCCTGAAATTGAAGGAGATCGCCTACCAGCATGCCGAGGGTTTTGCCGCCGGTGAGCTCAAGCACGGCCCGATCGCCATCATCGAACCGGGCATGCCCGTCTTCGTCGTCGTCCCGCCTGCGGGCCGCGACCAGCTGCGGGACAAGGTGCTCAGCAATATCCAGGAGGTCCGGGCCCGCGGCGCGCGTACCATCGTGCTCGCCGAAGAGGGTGATGCCGAGGTCGGTGAGCATGCCAGCGCAGTGATCAGCCTGCCGCATGTGTCGACGCTGCTGCAGCCGCTGGTGGCCACGGTGCCGCTGCAATTGTTCGCCTGCGAACTGGCCACGCTGCTCGGACACGATGTCGACCAGCCCCGCAACCTGGCCAAGTCGGTGACTGTCGAATGATCGTTGGGGTGGGCGTTGACATCTGCGACGTCGAGCGGGTTTCAGCCATGCTGCAACGCCGACCAGGCCTGTTGAACCGCCTGTTCACCACAGCAGAGGCACACCTGCCAGACGGCACACCGCGTCGGCCGGAATCGCTGGCGGCTCGCTTTGCTGCCAAGGAGGCCCTGGCCAAGGCCCTGGGCTCGCCGGGCGGTTTGAGTTGGCTGGATGCCGAGGTCGTCACATCGCAGGCCGGTCAGCCGGGCTTCGAGATTCGCGGTAGCGTGGCCAGCAAGGCCACCGAACTGGGTGTCAGCAGTATTCGGCTGTCGCTGAGCCATGACGCAGGCTTGGCGGCGGCATTCGTTGTCTGTGAGGGGAAATCGTGATCGGAATCCACAGTGTCGAGGAGATCCGGGCCGCTGAGCAGGCCTACAGCGCGGAGCACCCCGATGACGACCTGATGCAGATCGCGGCGCAACGGGTATCGACACGAGCCGAGCAGATGGTCGGCGACGAACGCGGGTTCATCCTGGTCGCGGTGGGTCCGGGGCACAACGGCGGCGACGGGTTGTACGCCGCCCGAAACCTGGCCAGGGCCGGGCGTCGGGTGGTCATCTGGCTGGTCACCGGCAAGGCAAACCCGATGGGCGTGGTCGCTGCCCGGCAGGCCGGCATCCGCTTCATCGACGCCTACACGGTGATGCGCATGCTGCCCGATGTGGCCCTGGTGATCGACGCCATCATCGGCCTGGGAGCCCGCCCCGGGCTGCCCGAACAGGTCGACTGGTTCGCCGAGGCCTGCGTGACCCTGGGCATCCCGACACTGTCGATCGACCTGCCCTCGGGGCTGACCGCAGACGATCATCGTCGTCCCCCGCACCACATGACCGCCACCGTCACCGTCACCTTCGCCGCACCGAAGTTGTGCCACGTCGCGCAGCCGGCCGCGAGTTCCTGCGGTGAGGTCGAGGTCGCCCACGTCGATCTCGCGCTGCCTGAACCCGAGCTGCGGCAGATGCAGATGGTTGATGTGGCCCGCTGGTGGCCGTGGCCCACTCCTTACGCCGACAAGTATTCCCGCGGTGTGCTGGGCATCGATACCGGTTCGGACCGGTTCCCCGGTGCTGCTGTGCTGTCGGTGGTCGGTGCGGTCTATTCCGGCGCCGGGATGGTGCGCTTCGTCGGCCCCGAGCGGCCGGCAGCACTGGTCACCAGGCGTCAGCCGTCTGTCACCCTGGGCAATGGTCCGGTGCAGGCCTGGCTGGCCGGGTCCGGCTGGGGAGAAGAGGCCAGCCAGGAACGGCTGCAACCAATCCTGGAGTCCGGGGTACCAGCGGTCCTGGACGCCGAGGCATTGAACTTCCTGCCCGACCAGTTGCCCGGTAACTGCCTGCTCACCCCGCATGCGGGTGAATTGGCCAGGATGCTGGGCACCAGCCGTGAAGAAGTGACCGATGATCCGATCGCCGCGGTACGCGAGGCTGCGGCACGCTGGCAGGCCACGGTCCTGCTCAAGGGCTCAACCCAGTACGTGGGCGAACCGTCCGGACGGGTCACCGTCGCCGAAGCCGGTCCATCGTGGAGCGCCCAGGCAGGTTCGGGGGACGTGCTCGCCGGGATCTGCGGGACCCTGCTGTCAGCCGGGTTGCCGGCCTGGCAGGCCGGGGCGATCGCTGCCTCGGTGCAGGCCCTGGCGGCCAACCACCGGCGTGGACCCTATCCGCCAGAAGAGAACGCCCGGTTCATCCCCGAGGTGCTCGACAACCTGGCCCGGATCGTCGGTGATCAGGCGATCCGCATGGGCAGGTTGACGCCCAGTTCGATCGCCGAGGCGTAGTGGCCCAATAGCTGGTCGCACAACTGCGGCCAGGTGCGGTCCTCGACACGGGCCCGGGCGGTACGTCCGAAGGCGGCCCGCTTGTAGCCATCACCGACCAGGTCGGCCACCCGGTGCCGAAGGTCGGTCAGGTCGCCGGGGGTGTACAACCAGCCGTTGTGCGAGGGATCGACCAGGTCAATCGGCCCGCCGCGACGCGGGGCAATGGTGGGCAGCCCGGAGGCCTGCGCTTCCTGGATGGCCTGCCCGAAGGTCTCGAGTTCACCGGGGTGTACGAACAGGTCGAGGCTGGCCAGGTGCCGGGGAAGTTCCTCGCCGACCTTCATACCAGTGAAGACCGCACCGGGCAGGATGGTTTCGAGTTCGGCCCGCGATGGGCCGTCGCCGATGATGACCAACCTGATCCCGGGCAGGTCGGCCAGGGCCTGCAGGTCGCCGACCTGCTTCTCGGTGCCCAGGCGTCCCATGTAACCAACCACGACCTCACCACCAGGTGCCCATGAGTCATGGAGTTGCTGGTCGCGTTTGGCTGGATGGAATCTGTGGGTGTCGACGCCGCGTCCCCAGATATCCACGCGGGAGAACCCCCTGTCGAGCAATTCCTGTTGGGTGTAACTGGATGGGGCCAGGTTGATGGTGGCCATGTTGTGCAGCTTGCGCAGGTGGCGCCAGAACAACGGTTCGGCAGCCGGATAGCCGTATTGAGCGACATAGCGGGGCACCTCGGTCTGGTACAGCGCGACGCTGGGGATGCCGAGCGTCGCGCTGGCCAGCACACCCTTGTAGCCCAGCGCGACCGGGGCTGCCAGGTGCACCACGTCGGGAGCGAAATCAGCCAGCAACCGCTCGACGCGGGCGGCTGAGGTGGCCGACAGCCGCATGTCGGGGTACCACGGCAGCATCATCGAGGCGACGGTGGTGACCGGGAATCCTGCGTATTCGGTCGGGACGCCCCGCGGATCATTGGGGGCGATCACCATGGCCTCGTGCCCGGTACGACGGCAGTGCTCGAGCATGCGCAGGACAGAATTGGTGACTCCATTGACTGAGGGCAGGAAACACTCCACGACAAAGGCAATGCGCACGAAAGCCATTCTACTGCGGCATTCCCAAGCACCCGAATCGACGGTTTACCCAAATGGCAACTCCAGATGAATTCTGGGCACAGTGACGCCCAGCCGCCATGGGTTCCTGGCCGATGAGTTGACCGGGACAGCGGACCCAGGTTGTCCAGCCCTGTCTGGTCTGGTTCACCGGGTGTGTAGGGGATCGTGTGATCCATGTCACAACCCGAGGCGCCCTGTTCCATAAGGGAACACATCGACCGGGTTGCGCTGCTCGGTCACGACCGCATCCGGTCCGGCACTTCATAACCACTGACCGGGCCGATCGTGGTCGGGTCGATCACTGGCCGGACGATGACCTTCGACCCGGCGAGGAAGTCGGGCAGCAATGGTGAGCAGGTGGCCCCAGTCCTCGACCCGGGCGATACCCGCAGGTGGGCACGCCGGGCCATCTGTCGTGACCTCGGCTGGAGCACCGGGTGCCTCATCGGTCAGCGTGGCGCAGTTGGCCTGCCAAACCCGCACCTCCCCCCGCCAGCACGGTCTGCCACAGCTTCGGGAACCGGTGCCGCAAGTCCAGGGCCTGCGAGATGCGATGGGCGGCGGACTATGGCGAGATGCCCAGCAGGCCACCGATCTCCAGGCTCAGGAACTCCCCGACCAGGGTGATGGCGATCAACTGAGCCACCTCAGCAGAACGCAATTGCTCAGTGGCGTGGCGGAGCGCCTCGAAGGCCTCGGCACTGGTTGGACGACAGCGTGGTGTTGGGGTAATGTTGCGACGTTTGGGTGCAGGACCATTTCAACCGACAGGCTCTGGTGAGCCGGCCTCGCGGTTCTCCCCGCCAATCAGAGGAGACAGATGGCCAAGCCCCGCGCCGAAGAGATTGCCCGCAAGAAGCGCGCCGAGCAGCGACGCAAGCTGGTGGCGAGCAATCAATCATTCGCCAGCCTGGGAGTTCCCGAAGTGCTGGTCGATGCGCTGCAGGAACAGGGACTGACCAGGCCCTTCCCGATCCAGGCTGCCACGATCCCTGACGCCCTTGCTGGACGTGACCTGCTGGGCCGGGGCCAGACGGGCTCCGGCAAGACCCTCGCCTTCGCGTTGCCAGTGATCACCAAGTTGATGGGCTCCAAGCGTCGCGGGCGGGCCCCCCGCGCAGTCATCCTCAGCCCGACCCGCGAACTGGCTGCCCAGATCGCCGATGTGGTCGCTCCGCTGGCCAGGCAGGCCGGGCTGTTCACGGTGCTGGTCGTGGGTGGCATGAGCTACGACCCGCAGTTGCAGGGTCTCAAACGTGGCGCCGACATCATCGTGGCCACCCCCGGC
>JBMNPP010000079.1:0-11329 GCA_050943675.1 Brooklawnia sp. | reverse complement strand
CCCAGGACCGCGCTCACAGAGAGACTGGCCCCCGGCACCAATACCCCTACGATCCTCATGTGGCCATAATGGCATGCGCTGCCAATGACCCCCGGTTGCCGGGATTCAGTCGTCCTCGGCCGGCTCGCCGCTCAGGTCGGTGACCAGTTGGCTGCCACCTGCCTCGATGGTGATCAGCGGGGCAGGCGCATCTGCGGGCTGGGTGATGCGGATGACCACCGGCGTGTCGGGTGGCTGCTCGAGCATGATCGTCGCGCCCCTCAGCAGCCTGCCGAGGGCCGCCACGTCCAGTTGCGTGGCATCGAACAGTTGCGTGCCGGGGCTCTCGCGGCGCTGGGCAAGGTACATCGGGCGGCGCAACGGGCGAATCCTTCGCTCCAGCACCCCGGCACCGGCCAGGACGTCGGCCCACACCTGCTCGGTCTCGGAGAACCCGAGTTCCACGACGAAGACCCGGCCATCCAGGACGGCATCGATGCCCTCGGCGATGTCGGCGTCGGCGGTCAGGTCGAGCTGCGGGATGAGGATTCCGTCCTGGTCGAAAAACACGGTGGTCGATTCGGGGCTGGTGGTGACGCTCATGTACACCTGCCCGTGGTCATATTCGGTGATCTGCAGTTGCTGGCGGCTGGTTGACTCAGCGATCATGCCGGCCACCTGGAACAGCGCGGCGATATTGCTCAGGTTGAATCGGTTCGGGTCGAAACTGGTGGCATCAAGGGCCAGGTCGGTGCCGTCATCGCTGGGCGAGACCACGCCGGCCAGCCAGGTGAATGAAGCGGGGCGGTCACCCTCGCCGAGGTAGGTCAGGTGGGCCCGGGTGCGGTCGATGATCACCCGCACGATCGGGCGTCCGTCAGCCGCCTGCACCAGCCGCTCGACGACCTCCTCCGCCATTCCCGGGGCCAGCAGGTCATGGGGCTGGGCATGCGAGGCAGTGGCCGTGGGGGTGGGGGTCGGGCTGGGACGTCCAACCGGCGGATTGCTGCAGGCTGCCAGCACCATCGCCAGCAGGGCGACCAGCAGCATCCTGAATGGACGCAGCGCAGCCCCGCCCGGCAGCAGGCGGGGGCGCCCTGCAGCGTTCTCGGAGGTGGCCACAACGGAAGCGTACCGCTGACTGCCGGGAACGCTGCCCTGCCGCTGGCATGCTGGAGTAATGGCAGACCTCGATCTGACACTGCGTGCCGACCAGGTGGCTCCCGGGTTACTGGGTGCGGTGTTGTGGCGTGGCCAACTCGGGCTGCGACTGACCGAGGTTGAGGCCTACCTGGGCACCATTGACCCGGCCTCGCACGCTTTCCGGGGGCCCGGTGGGCGGGCCGACACCATGTTCGGGCCGCCCGGGCACCTGTATGTCTACTTGAGTTATGGCATCCACCTTGCGGTGAACCTGGTTTGTTCGCCGGCGGGGGAGGCCTCGGGGGTGCTGCTGCGATCAGCCGAGGTCGTGGCCGGTATCGACCTGGCACGGCAGCGGCGCACCCTGCCATCGGGCCGGCGGGTGCCCGATGCCCGGCTGGCCAGTGGTCCGGGCAACCTGGGCAAGGTGCTGGGGCTGACGCGTTCGGACGACGGCACCCCGCTGGGTGGCGAGTTCAGGCTGGTTGGGCCCGCCAGCCCGGTGGAGGTCTCGCAGGGGCCGCGGGTCGGCATCTCGCTGGCGGTCGATTGGCAGCTGCGGTTCTGGGTTGCCGGCGACCCCACGGTAAGCCCTTACCGGCGTGGCCAGCCAAGACGCCGGACCACCGGCGAACAGGCCACTGCATTAAGCCGTTTCGACCCCAAGGCCAATGGCGGCGCACTACTGTGACTGCAAAGCCCAGCCAATGTCGGTTGGCATTTACAACTCAACGAAGCAAGCGAGGTCCCCATGGAACAGACGAGTGAGGTCATTGGCGAGACCGCGGACACGGCTGTCGTCGTGAGCCGGACATTGCCGCACCCTGTCAAGAAGGTTTGGGATGTTCTCATGACGGATGAAGGCTCTGAGGCACTGCTGGGGCCGGGCGCCCACTTTGGCCAGAAGGGCTATACATGGCAGTCCCATGACGGACGCCAGGGCGTGATTCGCACCTTCCATCCACTCGAAGAGATCCGATTCTCGTGGCGGATGAAGGACGCGGCAACCCCATCGATGGTGGCAGTCAATCTCACGGTGGCCGACGAGGAATCCACTGAGGTGGAGATCAAGCACAACCGGCTGGAATCCGGTGCGAACCACAACTGGCTGACCGATCGCTGGTCGGCCGCCCTGGACCGCATCGAGAGTGAATGCATGTAGTCCTGCCGACTTTCACAGGGGAACCGGGAACTCCCGGTTCCCCTTCTTTGTGCACTACGCTCAAGCCATGATGAAGTTCTCCAAGACCTTGCTACTGGTGCTTGGTGCGGTTGCATCCATTGCATTCATCGGCGTGATGATCTATGCCGTCATCAAGATCGATCAGCAGTGGATGGTTGCTATCTCCATGCGTAGCCAGGATTTCGCCAACCCCCGCAATTGGGCGTTGCTCGGGGCTGGTCTGGGTCTGCTGGCCGGCCTGCTGCTGGGTCTGGGTTTCGCACTGCCTGGCCAGTCATTCAAGGCTCGTTATGCAGAAGTGCGCAGGACGGAACAGATCGCCGATGCCAAGGCAGCTGGTTTCAACGGGGCCCGAAGTGTCGCGCGTCCTGATGAGGCAGCCGATCCTGCGGTAGATATCCACCAGGCAGACCCCCAGTAGCCTTTGGGGTGGCGTCCCCTTCCCGCGGTTGGCAACAAGATTGTCGATCCGGGAAGTTCTGGTTGAATGGTTTCAACCCAATTGGCATGGAAGTGTGCCGGGGTTTCGGTCTCGGGGGTGTCGTCCTCGGAGAGGAGCTCTGCAGCCACAGTCATGTCGATCAGCATCTGGATAGTTCTGCTCGCAATCACGTTGGCCTTCATTGGTTCGGTTGTGCAAGGGGTCATTGGCTTCGGGATGGGCGTGTTGGCATCGCCCATCCTGGCCCTGGCCGAACCCTCGCTGGTGCCTGTCGCGGCGATCCTCGGTTCTGTTGCGATGCCGGTGTTCGCATTGGTTGACGAACACCGGCACCTGAATTGGCGGGCGGTCGGCTGGGTGATGGCAGGAACACTGCCCGCCACTGCCATCGGTGTGTGGTTGGTGGCCACCCTGCCCACGCGGGCGCTCCAGGTCACGATCGCGATCATCGTGTTGGCAATGGTGGTGCTCAACGTGGTGCGAATCAGGATCAGGCTCAACGCCGGGACACTGATGGGCGCCGGTTTCATCTCTGGCGTGTCAGGTACGGCCTCCGGCATCGGCGGGCCACCGGTCGCCATCGTGCTGGCCAATGAGCACCCCGCCACGGTGCGGTCCACCCTGGCAGCGACATTCGTGTTCGCCACCGCCATGTCATTGAGCGGGCTGGCGTTGGGCGGTGCGATGACCGGCCACGCAGTCTGGGTCGGGTTGGCGATGATTCCGGCCACCGTTGTCGGCATGCTGACTGCGCGGCGGCTACGGGGCCGACTGAGCCCCCGAGCCTTCCGGATCGGTGTGCTGGCCCTGTCCAGCGTTGCAGCCATCCTGCTGCTTGGCCAGGCGCTTATGTGACGGCGCCGGCTTCCTGATTACGGGTTGCCGCGTCCCTCGCCGGGTGGCCACCAATCGCTGGGCCACCAGTCCTCCGGCCTTTCGCCCTCCGCGTCGTCGTCGCCGTCGGAGTCGTCCCCGTCATCTGGCTGGCTGGTGCTCGGTGGCACGGTTGGTCGGGGGGCCGAGGTCGTCGATGCGGGACGGCTGGGCTTGTCCTTCTTGCTCTCCGATTCCGTTGGGGTGGGATCATAGGAGGGCTGGTACTGCGGTACGCCAGTGATGATTGGTTCCGGGGTCCACCGGGTGCCGGTGGGAGCCGGCGATTCATAGGTGACCTGCACGGTTGGGGTTGGGGTGTTTGCCAGTGGGCTCTGGGGGTTCGCCGCAGCCTGCTGGGGCGCCCGGCCAATCGCGATGGTCAGACCGGCCAGGGCGATCACCATCGCGGTGGCTCCGATGATCAGGACGCTCACCAGGCCCCAGGAGGTTCCCTTGCCGTCATGGGGGTTGCGTCCCAATGTGCTCAGTAGTGGCAGGGTGTTTCCACTCGGCCCGGCGTCGGGCAGGTCGGTGAGGGGGGTGGTCTGTTCGTCACCTGTCGTGGGCTGCTCGTCGGCATGACTCGCATCGTCTGCCATCTCGCCCCTTTCTCGTGTGCCGGACTGCTTTCTCGTCCGATGTGAAGAACAGACCTCCACAGTCTAATTCCCCCGTCCACATCTGTGAACGGGGGGATGGCATATGGCCCTCATGTCCCACCAACCCGGGGCATGATTGACAGTAGACGCTGTAATATAGCGCGTACCGCTGGACGAAACGATCGTTTCTACTATCAGAAAGCAGTTCCATGGAAAATCGTCATGCTGTCGGCCAGGCCGAAGTGGCCGCAATGACCACCGAACAACTGCGTGCCCAGTTCCTGGTACCCAACCTCTTCCAGGATGGACAGATCACCCTGGTGCATTCGCACCACGACCGTGTCGTGCTGGGTGGCGCAGTGCCGACCAGTGAGCCACTGCTGCTGAGCGCGCCGGACGAACTGCGCGCCGAGTACTTCCTGCAACGCCGCGAGCTGGGCGTCATCGTCATCAGTGGCACCGGAATCATCACCACCGACGGTGAGCGCCATGAACTTCCCAAGGGTGGCTGCCTCTACGTCGGCCAAGGGGTCCGCGAGGTCACTTTTGCTTCCCAGGGTGATGAGCAGGCCAGGTTCTACCTGTTCAGCGCCCCCGCCCACACCTCGTACCCGACCGCCTCGGTACTGCCGGGCAAGGGTGATATCCGCGAACTGGGTGACCAGGAACACGCCAACCGCCGCACCCTCAACCGCTACATCCACGCCAACGGCATCAAGTCGTGCCAGATCGTGATGGGACTGACCCAGCTACACCCCGGCAGCATGTGGAACACCATGCCCTCGCATACCCACGACCGACGGATGGAGGCCTACCTCTACCTCGACGTGCCCGAGGATGCCCGCGTGGTGCACCTGATGGGCGAGCCCACCCAGACCCGCCACATGATCGTGGCCAATCACGAGGCGATCATCTCGCCGAGCTGGTCGATCCACTCCGGCGTTGGGACGCAGGCCTACAGCTTCATCTGGGCGATGGCCGGCGAGAACCAGGACTTCGACGACATGGACCACCAGCCGATCACCACACTGCTCTGACCCGGTGCCCGGGGCTGGTCAGCCAGCTGTGATCGCGACCACTTGCGGAGCCGGCCAGCCCTGCGCCAGGTAGTGCTGCTCGATCATCGATGCGATGACGGGGCCCTGCCCCGCGAGCACCAGCATGACCACTGCGGCATCCGGGCCAGCAGTGGTCATCCGGGCACCCAGCGCCCGGTTCTGTACTGCAAGATCCACAGCGGCGTCCAGTTCGGGGCAGCTGACCTCGTACAGGTAGCGCAGCGAGGCGTGGCTGCCGATCATCTGGGCCCCCAGGCTCTTCCAGTCGCCAGCGGCGAGCGCAGCGGCCGCCCGTCGGGATCGCTCGGTTTCCCGGATGACGTGCTCGGCACGCCTGCGAACAACCGGGTCGTCCAGTTCTGTCAGCACCTGGTCGACCTGGTCGAACCGGACATCGGCCAGGGTGGGTACCCCGAGCAGTTCGGCTGCCTGCTCGCAGCTGGCCCGGCGCTCGGCATCCCGGCTGTCCCATGCCGACTGTGGCAAGTGGGTGGTGATGAGCAGCACCGACAGCCCTGCCGGCTCGAAGGGCAGTTGCTGCACCAGTTGGTCGCGGTCGTCCAGCAGCAACGCATGCCCGGCCTGGTCGCCCAGCATCATCGATAGGCGCCATCCGTCATCGGTACCAACCAGGTTCACCCGGTGCCGATCCACTTGATTCATGGCGGCAGCCTACTGGTGCCCTTATAGGCTGGCACCATGTCGCTGCTGTTCGAACCGATCACCCTGGGTGAGCTCACCGTGCCCAACCGCATCTGGCTGTCCCCGATGTGCCAGTATTCGGTCACTGCCAGGGACGGTGTCCCCGGCGATTGGCACCTGGCCCACTACGGGGCCCGGGCGACTGGCGGATTCGGGCTGCTGATCACCGAGGCCGCCGCGATCCGTCCCGATGGCCGCATCTCGCCGCAGGACTGCGGCCTGTGGAATGACGCGCAGGTGGCCGGCTGGGCGCGCATCGTCGAATTCGTCCACAGCCAGGACGCGAGGATCGCCGTCCAACTGGCCCACGCCGGACGCAAGGCCTGCACCCATCCGGCCTTTCCCGGAAGGCGACCGGGCTCGGTGCCGCAAGCCGAGGGCGGCTGGCAAACCGTCGCGCCATCGGAGATGGGGTTCCCCGGCCTGGCACCGACCCGTGAGTTGGGGCGAAGCGAGGTCGCCGGGATCATCGACCAGTTCGCGCAGGCGGCGGTCCGCGCTGACCGGGCCGGTTTTGACGCCGTCGAGGTACACGCTGCGCACGGCTACCTGCTGCACCAGTTCTGCTCTCCGTTATCGAACCAGCGAACCGATGAGTACGGTGGCGACTTCGCTGGCCGTACCCGCATCGTGGTCGAGGTCGTGGACGCCGTCCGCGCGGTCTGGCCGGCCGGGAAGCCGGTGATCGTGCGGCTCAGCGCTACCGATTGGCTGCCCGGTGGTTGGGATGTCGAGCAAACCAGCCGGCTGGCCGGGGTTCTGTCCACCCGTGGCGTTGACCTGATCGACGTTTCCAGTGGTGGGCTGCTCCCCAGCCAGCAGATCACCCCCGGGCCGGGCTACCAGACCGGGTTCGCCCGCCAGGTGCGTCAGGTCAGCGGGCTGCCGACCGGTGCGGTCGGCCTGATCACCGAGCCGCAGCAGGCCGAACAGCACCTGACCGATGGTGATGCTGATGTGATCCTGCTGGGCCGCGAGGGCCTGCGCGAGCCCTACTGGCCGCTCAAGGCGGCCCAGGAACTGGGCTGGGACGACTGGCGCACACTGCTGCCACCCCAGTACCACCGCAGCGCCCTGGCCAGCAGCTGACCTGACCGATTCATGCTCACGGTTACCCACCAACTCAACGTCGGGAGTAGGCTGCGCCGGTAGTGACCGCACCGAAGGAGCACCATGCGCATCGCAGTTCCGGCCGAAGTGAAGAACAATGAATACCGGGTAGCCATCACCCCTGCCGGAGTGAATGAGCTGGTGTCACAGGGTCACAAGGTCGTGATCGAGTCGGGTGCCGGGGTCGGTTCGGGCATCAGTGATGACGACTACCGGGCCGCCGGGGCGCGGATCGAAGAGGACGTCCGGCTGGTCTGGGAATCCGGTGACCTGATCCTCAAGGTCAAGGAGCCGGTCGGTGAGGAATACGACTACCTGCGCGCCGATCAGGTGCTGTTCACCTACCTGCACCTGGCTGCCGACCGCCAACTGACCGAGAAGCTGCTCGAAATCGGGACGACAGCGCTGGCCTACGAAACCGTGCAACTCAACGGTGGCGGGCTGCCGCTGCTGTACCCGATGAGCGAGGTGGCCGGATGCCTGGCCCCGCAGTTGGGTGCCTACCACCTGATGAAGACCCATGGCGGCCATGGCCTGCTGCTGGGTGGGGTGGCCGGGGTGAAGTCGGCCAAGGTGGTCGTCCTCGGTGGCGGGGTGGCAGGGCAGAACGCCGCCAATGTCGCGGTGGGCATCGGCGCTGATGTCACCGTGGTCGACAACAACCTGAACAAGCTGCGTGAGATCTTCTGGCGTACTGGTGGCCGGGTGCACACCATCGCGTCCACCTCATTGAGTATCCGCGAAGAACTGCGTGATGCCGACCTGGTCATCGGTTCGGTCCTGGTGCCGGGGTCGCGGACCCCCAAGCTGGTCACCAACGAGATGGTCGCCCAGATGAAGCGGGGCTCGGTGCTGGTCGATATCGCGATCGACCAGGGCGGCTGCTTCGCTGACAGCCGACCCACCACCCACGACGACCCGACCTTCCAGGTGCACGGCTCGACCTTCTATTGCGTGGGCAATATGCCAGGGGCGGTGCCCAACACGTCCACCCGCGCGTTGACCAACGCGACCCTGCCATATGTGGTCAAGCTGGCCAATATGGGCTGGCAGCAGGCCTGTCGAGCCGACGAGGCTCTGGCGCTGGGGCTGAACATCTGGAATGGACGCATCGTGCATACCGGAGTCGCCTCTGCCCACCCTGACCTGCGCACCGCACACATCTCGAAGGTGCTCGCCTGAGCGAGGGCAGTGGGACTGCCCGCTGCGAGATTTGCACACTTTTCCAGGCATATGTGCTATGCCGCCCGTGTGGGCGCTGCCCTCTATAGAGTTTTGAATCACTCCGGCGGTGCTGCCGGATCGGGTGATTGGAGACAAAGTGGCAAAGGTCAAGAAAATCATCAACGAGACAGAGAACATCGTCAGCGAGGTTCTCGACGGGTATGTGGCCGCGTCAATGGGCAAGCTGCGCAGGACCGATGACCGGGTGCTGGTCCGCACCGAGATCGAACCAGACAAGGTCGGGCTGGTCATTGGTGGCGGGTCCGGGCACGAACCGGTGTACACCTCGTACGTGGGCAAGGGGATGGCTGATGCCTCCGTGGCAGGCAATATCTTCGCTGCGCCTGCACCCCAATTCGTGACGGCTGCGGTCAAGGCAGTTGACCAGGGCAAGGGTGTCCTGATGGTCTACGGCAATTATGCCGGCGACGTCCTCAACTTCGACATGGGTGCCGAGGACGCCACTGACGAGACCGGTGTCGAGGTGCGCACAGTCCTGGTCGCCGACGACTCGGCCACCCCGGACCTGGATACTCGCCGCGGTATCGGCGGTGGCTTCTACCAGGTCAAGGTAGCCGGCGCGGCCTGCGCCGAGGCCGAGAGCCTCGAACAGGCAGAGGCCGCAGTGATCAAGTGCCAGCAGAACCTGCGCACCCTGGGCGTGGCAGTATCAGCGGGTTCACTGCCTGAAACCGGTGAGCCGACGTTCATCCTCGGCGATGACGAGATCGAGATCGGGCTGGGTGCCCATGGTGAGGTCGGTGTCGAACGGTCCAAGCTGATGCCGGCCGACGAGTTGACGAAGAAGATGATCGACCACCTGGTGGCCGACCTGCCCTACAAGGCGGGCGACCGGGTCGCGTTGCTGTTCAACAACCTCGGGGCGACCACCCAGATGGAATTGATGATCGTGGCACGCAAGACCTTCCAGCTGCTCGAAGAACTGGGCATCGAGGTCGCGCGCACCGACATCGGCGCATTCTTCTGCAGTCAAGAGATGGCGGGCTTCTCGATCTCGCTGCTCAAACTGGACGACGAACTCGAGCGCCTGCTGAACGCACCGTGCGAGTCGATCACCTTCAGTCAGGGGTGACCTGCGTGGAGCTGAGCATTGAACAAACCCGGGCCATGCTGATCGCCATGTGTGAGGCGATCGTCGACAACACCGACCTGCTGACCAAGGCAGACCAGGCGATCGGTGACGGTGACCACGGCGTCGGCATGGCCCGCGGGTTCAGGGCGGCCAGGCAAGCCGTTGAGGCCGCCGAGCCCACCAGCGTCGGCGAACTGTTCAAGGCCGGTGGTTCAGCGATCATGGCCACCAGCGGAGGCGCCTCGGGGGTCATCTTCGGCATGTTCCTGCGGGCACCGGCCCGCGAACTGACCGGTCAGACCCTGGACGCGGCTGGCTACGCGACCTGGTTGTCGGCTGCGGCCAACCAGATCCAGGTGCGTGGCAAGGCGAGTCCGGGCGACAAGACGATGGTCGATGCCATCGTGCCGGCTGCCGAGGCCGCCCAGGCCGCAGTCGGTGACGGCCTGTTGGCAGTCGCCGAGGCCGGCGCGGCGGGGGCTCAGAAGGGCAAGGACGACACCATCGGCATGGTGGCCACTTTCGGCAAGGCCAAGGCGCTGGGTCAGCGAGCGGTCGGCCACCCCGATCCGGGCGCGTTGTCGACGACCCTGCTGCTGGACGCCGCCCGCGACTACGTCAGGTCCCTGGGCTAGACCCTCCGGTTGTGGGCCGGGCGCGTGGCACTGCTGGGTACTGTCTAAGGCATGGTACGCTTCTTCCGGCCCACTCCGGTAATGGTCACCAGTGACAAGGCACTGCGCGGCCGCGAAACCCCGGTGCTACCCGCGCCGTTGCCCAACCACCTGGTCTTCGGGATCCCGCTCGATGAGGTGCCGGCTGGTGCACAGATCGCCTATTTCGCGTTGGGCTGCTTCTGGGGTGAAGAGAAGATGTTCTGGTCGACTGCGGGGGTGCTCAACACTGCGGTCGGCTATCAGGGTGGTTTCACCCCAAACCCAAGTTATGAAGAGGTCTGCACGGGCGGCACCGGTCACACCGAGACGGTGCGCGTCGTGTTTGATCCGGCTCGGGTCAGTTACGAACAGTTGGCGCGCCAGTTCTTCGAGGCGCACGACCCCACCCAGGGCTACCGGCAGGGCAATGACGTCGGCACGCAGTACCGTTCGGCGCTATTCCCCGTTGGCCCGGCCCAGGCCGAGGTCGCCCAGCGTGTCCGGGCCGATGCCGCCAGGGCCTATGGCGCTGCCGGTTATGGTGACTTGACCACCGAGATCGCCGACGCCGCTGACTGGCCGTTCTACCTGGCAGAGGACTGGCACCAGCAGTACCTGATCCGCAACCCCGCAGGTTACTGCCCCGTGCACGCCACCGGGGTGAACTGCCGACCCCCAGCCTGAACCTGCGCTACAGGCCGGCCTCGTCGAAGGCCTTGATGGCCATTTCGCGGCCGGTCTCGATGATGCGGTTGGCCTCGGTGAAGTCCAGCAGCGTCCCCAGGTCGGAGGGCACCTCGATGTGCACATCGGGCGGATTGACCGCGACCCGGGATGACTGGATGCGGGCCTGCATGACATCCAGCGCCTTGATCAGCATGTCCTCCAGGCCCAGGTCGCCGGGCAGGGGTTCGAAGAAGTCATCGACTGTCCGGTTTCGGCTCGGCAACACCTCGGCCAGGCGTTCCCCGAGTCTGCCCAGCGGGCCCTGGCTGGGTTCGTCCTCGTCCGCAGACACCTCGATCGCGCTGGCGGTGAACCTGCCGGGGGGTTTGCCGAATAGCGAGACCGCAACCGTCAGGTCGGCATCCAGCCGCAGCGAGGTCTCCATCGGCAACGGGTTGACCAGCCCGCCGTCGGTGAGCAGCCTGCCTCGCAGCATCACAGGGGGAAACACCCCCGGGATCGAGATGGACGCCCGGACGGCCGCCAACAGCGGGCCCTCGTGGAACCAGATCTCGCGCTCGGCCAACAGATCGGTGGC
>JBMNPP010000078.1:0-11367 GCA_050943675.1 Brooklawnia sp. | reverse complement strand
CCGAGGCCTCTACCGGCACCTGCAGCTTCCACAAGGGCACTGGCTTGACGCGCGGATGGGTCAGTTGGCGGGCACCCTGCAGGGCCTGGGTGTCGAAGCTGGCTGGCTGGCCGTCAGCTTCCGAAGCAAAGGCCGCCCAGCCGTGGGCATGCAGCGGATGCCACTTGACGAGCGCGTTGGGGGCCTGGGACTCCCAGGCGCCTGCTGGCCCACTAATTGAACACAGTTCGAGCAGTTCGGCGATGCACAACGGCAGCGGACGCCGGGAGCCGGATGTCTCGTCGGCGCCCTGGGTGACCACGATGAATGCCTGCTCGGCGGCCAACATGGCATCGCGTAGCCGTTGCCGGTGCCGCAAGCGCCGGTCGGTGGTCCAGTGCTGCGCACCGGCAGCGCCGGGCCGGTCAAGCAGGTCATCCCCATCAAGGGTGGGCACACCGGGGAAGGTGGTGTCGTCCAGACCGAGCACGCAGATGACGCGCGCGTCGATGGCGGCAAGGTCGCCCAGGCTGGTGAAGATCATCGACCCGTTGCCGTAATTCGGCCGTCGGGCACCGGCCTGCTGCTGTTGGGCAAGCCAGGCAGCCACATCGCTGGTGTGCAACATGGCTGTGCGTCCAGTGCCCTGCTCTGCCAGGTCGGCGAGGACACCGTAGGCGTGGGTGAGTTGCCACTGGTCGCTGGGTTCGACGGCGGTCAGCAGGTCGATGGCCTCGCGCAACCGCCGGGACCACTGGGCAGCCGACCCCGCGGTCTCAAAGCTGCTGGTCACCTTGCGTACCCGGGACACCAGCTCGGCCAGCCGACCGATGAGTTGGGAGTGCGAACCCTCGATCTGGCCCACCGGGGTGACCGTCTTCATGTCAACCAGGGGTTGGTCATCCAGGGCGAGGCTGACCAGCATCCGCTGCATGCCTGCCAGCCACGTCGAAGTGTTGATCGGTACCTGGTTGCGCTGGCGCTGGGCCGCGTCGAGCCCCCATCTGACCTGCGCGCCATCGATCAGCTGCCGAGCTGATTCGAGGTCATCACCGGTGAACCCGAACCGTTCGGTGACCGGGGGCAGCTGGCACAGGTCGAGCAGGTCGAGATTGGTGGCCCTGCCCGCATACAGCTCGAACAGCCGCGTCAGCACCGCCAACACCGGATTGAGGGCACTGATGGCGGGTGCCGCGATCTGGGCGCGCAACCGGTGCCCGGGGTGCAGCCCGGGATTGGTTTGTGGATCAAGCCCGAAAGAAGCGGCCACCAGCGGGGCGTACTCGGCAAGCGCCGGGCACAACACCACCACATCGCGCGGCTGCAGGGTCGGGTCGTCGCTGAACAGCCCGCACAGCACGTCACGCAGCACCTCAACCTGCCGGTTGGGGCCGTGGCAGGCATGGATCTGGAAGGAGGGGTCTGCCTGGGTACGTTCGCCTGCTGGTTGCCCGGATCGCAATTCGTGCTGAACCTGCTTCAAGAGCGGGTCGCTTAGCTGAGCCGGACCCACGGCTGCCGCAGGCAGCCCCGTTGGCATGGGCCGCGACCCGTCAGGCGTGCCCCCCAGCAGGAACCCGTGGACCTCATGGTGTTGGGCAAGTGCGTCGAGCAGTTCGGTGGTGGACGGAGGCGGGTCGTCCACCAACGCCAGCAGGATGCGTTCGGGCAGACCGGGCACCGGTGCTGCCTGGACGAGGCCGAGCAGCCGTTCCCGACGCAGGGCAGGATCGGGGCCCAGCAAGTGTGTCAGGCCACGCCAGGCCGCAGGTTGCCACTGGTCGCGCGCACCAAGTGGTTGGCCGCCGGGGCCGGTGTCCCGGCCATCCCGCCAAGCAGCCACCATCGCGGGTGCGTGCGTGGCATACCGCCGGAAGATCGCAGCGATGCGTTGGGCGGTCGCGTGAGCGCGGCCGGGACGCTCACCCGGGGCACCGACATGCCGAAGTACTGGTTCAAGATCAGGGCTGAACCGGGTATCAGCCAGCAACTCGAGTAACCCGAGTTGCAGGGCCACCCCACGCCAGCCGTCATCGTCGAGTTGTCCATCGGCCGCCAACAGCTGCGCCAGGTGGGATTCCAGCCGGGGCAACTGCACGAACTTCAGCCCGGCAGTGATCTGGGGCCCGCCGGGGGCATTGGCCAACACCTGCGACAGGGCCCGCTGGTGGCCAGCCGAAGACACCACTACCAGGTCGTAGCCCATCACCGGTCCGGGCCTGGTGTGCAGGCGGGCAGCCACCAACCCGCACAGCTCAGACCAGGTGCTGGCAAAGGTAGTCATCTGGTGCCCTCCATCGGTTCGCTATCACCTTAGAGGCAGTCACCGACAAATGGTTGTGCCGGGTTTGCCGGGGCACCGTCACAACGGCGGCCTATGGTGTGCAAGGTGAGCGATCCCATCAGAGCAGAAGAGGTGCTGGCCGGTCTGGACGACCAGCAGCGGGCCGTGGCAACCACCTTTGGATCGCCGATCGTGGTGCTGGCTGGGGCCGGCACCGGCAAGACCAGGGCGATCACCCACCGCATCGCCCATGGTGCGTTCACTGGGCAACTCGACCCCGGCCGGACGCTGGCGGTGACCTTCACCACCAAGGCAGCAGCTGAGCTGCGGCAGCGACTGGCAGCTCTGGGGGTGCCCCGCGTGCAGGCCCGCACCTTCCACTCGGCCGCATTGCGCCAGATCAGCTACTTCTGGCCCAGGGTCAATGGCACCGAACTGCCCCCTGTCGAGCCACGCACCTTCGGCCTGATAGCCCAGGCGGCACGGGGGATCGCAGACACCGTCGACACCGGCCTGCTGCGCGACCTTGCCGGTGAGATCAGCTGGGCCAAGGTCACCAACCTGGTGCCCGACCGCTATCCGGTGGTGGCCACCAGGGCCGGCCGCCAGATCAGCGGGCTGGATGCCGAACAGGTCGGCACAGTCCTGGTGCGCTACGAGCAGGTCAAGAAGCAGCACCAGGTGATCGATTTCGATGACATCCTGCTGTGCGCCATCGGCCTGCTGCATGAATACCCCGATGTGGCCGCCGAGATCCGCGACCAGTACCGCCACTTCACTGTCGACGAGTACCAGGACGTCAGCCCCGTGCAACGCACGCTGCTCGATCTGTGGCTGGGCCAGGGCAATGACGATGTCTGCGTGGTTGGCGACCTCAACCAGTCGATCCACACCTTCGCGGGTGCCCAACCGTTGTTCCTGAAGAATTTCGCGAAAGACCGTCCGGGCACCGTGACCCTGCACCTGAACACCAACTATCGCTCGACCCCACAGGTGCTCCAGGCCGCCAACGCCGTGATCGGACGCGGACGGAAGCTGCGCCCAACCCGTGAGGCCGGCCCGCAGACCGAGGTCGTCCCGGCCAGCGACGAGGCAAGCGAGGCCGAGGACGTGGCCCGCTGGTTGGTGGCCGAACACCGGGGCGGCCTTGGCTGGCAACAGTTGGCGGTGTTGTACCGGATCAACGCCCAATCCGAGGTGCTCCAGGAGGCACTCGGGCGCCACCAGGTGCCGTTCGTGGTGCGCGATCCCGACAGCCGCGAGCGGGTCAGCACCGAGCAGGCCGCCAGCGCCGTGACGCTGTCGACCATGCACTCTGCCAAGGGCCTGGAATGGGAATCGGTGGCAGTGGTTGGCCTGTCGGAGGGCCTGATGCCGTTCGCGTTGGCGACTGGTGCAGCAGCCCTGGACGAGGAGCGCCGACTGCTCTACGTGGCGCTCACCCGGGCTCGCACCGGGCTGCGGTTGTCCTGGGCCGCTGGCGGGGTCTCGGGACGAGGCCAGCGAGAACCGTCGCGCTATCTGCGCAGCGCGGGGCTGGCCAGCGGGAACTCATCTTCGGTTGGTCGGGCCCAGCCAACCCGCAGCGGTCGCAGGCGGCGGTCACTGCCGCGATGCCGGGTGTGCAGTGAGGCGATCATCGAGGTGTTCGAGATCAAGTTGGGGCGGCACCTCGACTGCGAGGTCAGTTTCGACGAAGAACTTTATGAACAATTGCAGACCTGGCGTGCGCAGCAGGCCAGCGAGCAATCCCTGCCAGCCTTCGTAGTGTTCACCGACTCCACCCTGCGCGCGCTGGCCGAACACCGGCCAACCACCCATGCCGAATTGGTGCGCATCCCGGGCGTCGGTGCTGTCAAGGCCGAACGTTATGGTGCTGACGTGCTGGGCCTGGTCGCCCGCGCCTCCTGAACCAGGCTCCCGGGGACATAAAACGGGGTGCCCCGAAATGGGACACCCCGTTCTGACGGGCTGTGGGTCAGGCCCTGCCCAGAATACGGTTCAGGTTGGTGGAGCACACCGGGCACTTGCCCTTCGCCATCTTGGTGCCCTTGTCGTTCACCACGACGTTCCCCTTCGCCTGGCGCTTCTCCTTGCACTTCACGCAGTAAAATTCGCCTTCGTAAGTTTCCTCAGCCACAGTCTTCTCCTTGTCATGGGGCCAGGTAGTAACGGCCAGGACCCGCATGACGGATACCAGCCACTGTCGAGAGATTCTAATCACATATCAAGCGCAAACGTTCCAGTCAGCGCGTCGCCGGACGAATTTCCGACCGAAAGGGAAGACCCTCGGCGCCCGGGTTGCACGCCTTCCCCTGCGTCCACCCAGCCCGCCGAGGGCCTCACCAAAAACCTAGCGGCCCCTCGCCGCCAGCGTCAAGGTGACCCTGAATGCCTCCGGAAGGGATCGTGCCGGTTGGCTGTCAGTGGCTGCTGCGACAATGACGACATGTCCAATCGAGGTACCCGGCGCCCGGCCAGCGAGGTGCTGCCCACAGCCTCGCTGCGGCTGCCGCGGCTGCCCGACGGCATCACCGGCGTCGAAGTGCGACGCAGTACCCGTCGACGCAGCACCGTGAGCGCACGAGTCGAGTCCGGGCGCATCGTGCTGCAGATGCCGGCCACCCTGCGCATCGCAGAAGAGCAGCACTGGGTCGATTCGATGGTTGAGCGGGTCGGTGCCAAACGGGCGCGTCCGGGCAGGTCGGATGCCGAGTTGCTGCGACGCGCCGAGACGGTTGCAGCCAGATACCTGGAACCAGTGGTCGGGCAGCGGCTGGCACCCGGTTCGGTGCGCTGGGTCACCAACATGAACCGCCGCTGGGCCTCGTGCAGCACAGATTCCGGGGCGATCCGGGTCAGCCACCGGCTGCAACAGATGCCCGAGTACGTACTTGACTATGTGCTGGTCCACGAACTGATCCACCTGGTCGAGCCGGGCCACAACAAGCGCTTCCACGCACTGCTGGCGGCATATCCGCTGGCTGAACGGGCCGAAGGATTCCTGCAGGGTTGGTCGGCTGCCAACCAGCTACCAACCGGCGATCCCGAGGAACTGCTCGGCTGAATAAACCCCGCGGCGTTGTCGGGCTGTCGGGTTCAACCTGCGTCCGGCTCCTCACCGGATTCCTCACGGCGTTCGGCCTCGGCCTGCTCCAGCAACTGGGCCAGGGCCCGGTCCATTTCGTCGCCCTCGGGCCCTGCCTCTTCGGGGCTGGTCAACCGCAACGGGTCGGCCAGGTCCTCAGCGCTGGGAATCAGGTCGGGGTGGGCCCAGAGCGCGTCGCGACCCTCGACGCCGCGGTGCCGGGTCAGCACCGCCCAGAGATTGGCTGCCTCACGGACCCGTCGGGGCGCCATATCGAGTCCAACCAGTTCGGTGAACAACTGCTGCGCCGGGTTGCTGGTTGCGCGCCGGCGCCGGACGGCCTCGGCCAGCAACCCCGAGGTCTGCGGCATCCAGGCTGCCACCGTATTGGCGGTCACCTCATCCACCCAGCCCTCGACCAGGGCAAGCAGTACTTCGAGGCGGCCCAGGATCTCAAGCTGCACATCGTTCTGGGTGGGTGAGAACAACTTGCCCTGCAATTGGTTGCTCAGGTCAGCCATTCGTTCGGAGGTCATGGACGACATGTCGTCGATGTCGATCGCTTCGGTGATCGCACCAACATCGATGGTGATCTGGCGGGCATAGTGCTCGAGCAGGGCCAGGATCTGCGGGCCCAACCAGCCGACATTGGCGAACAAGCGTTGCCGGGCACCTTCACGCACCGTGAGGTAGATCCGGGCGTCCTCATCGGGCACCCCCAGCCCGGTGATGAACTCAGCGACATTGGTCGGCAGCAGCACCACCTGCGGGGTGGGGAGCAGTTGCAGGCCGAGTTCGCTACCCGAGACCACCTGGCCGGCGATCTTGCCGATCGCCTGCGCCAGTTGCGTGGCATACATCGATCCGGCCGAGGCACGCAGCATGGGTGTGAGCATTGAACCAAACTGGCCCAACTCTGCGGGGGCGCCCTCACCGACATCGAATTGCTGTGAGAACGATGCTGCCAGTGCGTCAGCGATCCTGGTGACTATCGGCTCTGCGACGGTGCGCCACGATTCCATCGTGCGTTCCACCCACTCGGCACGGCTCCAGGCGGCAGGCTGGCTGGTCAGCGGGCCAAACGACTGGTGCTGGTCAAGCCATAGTGATGACAGGCGGTCGGCCTCGAAAACCTGCTGTTGGTCGTTGGCGGTCGGGCTTGGGTCGGCCCCGAGCCGGGCGACCACATGGCGTGCGGCGACCTTGGTCTGCCCCCAGTCGATACCGGTGGCATCGGTGCGGCCGGCCATTGAAGTCATCGCCTGTTGCAGTTGCTGCATCATCTTCTGCAGGTCGAACTGACCACCCGGCCCGCTGCTGAACTGCGCGAACCACTTGGCTACTGGGTCTTCCGGGCCCTGGCCAGAGCCCGGGGTGCCTGTCTCATCGCTCATGTCACCTGATCCTTGATCGCGTGTCTTCCATTGTTCCGCAGGGCGCAACCTTGTGCCGACCCCTTTGTAACAACCGGTAGGCTCGGCGCATGAGTAAACAGGGCTGGACGGCAACCGTGTCCACGGCCCTATTCATCGTCCTGCTGGCACTGATCTCATTGATACCTGTGCCATTCGTGAGCTGGACTCCCGGGGCCGCCACTGATCTGCTCGGTGAGGCGGACGGCAGTCCCGTGCTCCAGATCAGCGGTGCCCCCACCTACCAGACCGAGGGCCAGTTGTACCTGACCACAGTCGCCGTGACGAGGCAAGAGGCCAGGATGACCCTGCCGCAGGCACTGCTGGCCTATGTCCTGCCCGCACAGATGGTGGTGCCGCGCGATGTGGTCTATCCGATCGGCCGGCCGGCAACCCAGCAGCAGGCGGCAGATGCCCAGCGGATGGCCCTTTCGCAGCGCGACGCGGTGGTGGCCGCACTGGTCGAGGCAGGTATTCCGGTCACCCCGTTGCCGCTGGTGACCCAGGTTTCGAGCTCCGGGCCGGCCTACGGCAAGGTCGAGGTTGGTGACCTGGTGACCAGCATCGACGGGGCGGTGGTCGAGCGTCGCAGCGAGATCGCTGAGGCGATCACCCAACTCGAGCCCGGCACCGTGGTGCGGCTGGGTCTGCTGCGGCAGAACAATGAATTCGACGTGCAGGTCACCACGGTGGCCTCGCAGGATGATCCCACCGTGGCCAGGCTGGGCATCGAATTCGAGAACAGCTACCAGCACTCGGTCGACGTGGAGTTCGCGCTGGACCCTGATCTGGTGGGCACCTCCGGGGGGCTGGCCTTCGCAGTGGCCGTCTACGACTCGCTCACCCCGGGATCGCTCATCGATGGCCGCAATATTGCTGCCACGGGCGTGATCTCGGCCTCCGGTGAGGTTGGCAGCGTGGGCGCGCTGCGGCAGAAGATCCGGGGTGCCGAGGATGCCGGGGCAGATATCATGCTGGTGCCCGCGAACAACTGCTCTGATGCCGAAGGATTCAACACATCGCTGACATTGGTGAAGGTGACGAAACTGACCGACGCGGTCGCCAGCCTGGAGGCGCTGGCCGACCCCTCGATGGCAGGCACGGTGCCCAGATGCTGAGCACCGAATCAGCCGCAGACGCGCTACTGGCGGGGCTGGTCGAGATCGAAGGGTTCGTCGGCCGCGCCGGATGGGATCAGCCGGCCCGGCTGTTCGCCCTGGTGCCCACCGACGAATTGCTGGCTGCCGAGCCGGCACTGGCCGACCAGCTGAGCCAATCGGGCGGCCGCCAGTTGAGTTCGATCGAACAGGACGACTTCCGGCCGGGCACCGACCTGCTCACCGCCTTGAACCAGATCGGCTGGCCATCCGCGGTCGCTGGCTGCGCACTGGTCGTGGAGCGCAGCTTCCTGCCAGTCGATCTTGAGGACGAGATGCCCGCCGACCCGTCACGGGCAGCAGAATTTGTGGCCAACCATCCACAGCGCTGCGACGTCCGCGTGGTCGCAGGGGCATTGCGGCAACCCGATGGGGCGCCAATGACGCACTGTGTGGCAAGGTTGGCTACCAACCCTGAAGAACTACTGATCGGGGCAGACATGGTTCCTGCCCTGACCCAAGCCGTGGCATACACACTGCACGAAATTGAAGGGAATCCATGAGTATCACCGATGACCGGACGCAGACGCACCGGCGCGGGGGAGCACTGGCCCCGACGATCGCCGTCCTGGCGGTGATCGTCCTGGGCTTCATGCTGTTCGCTCGTATCTGGACCGACCTGCTGTGGTACCGCTCGGTCGAGGCGGCCCAGGTCTTCCGCATCAGGCTCGGCAGCACCATCGCGTTGTTTGCCATCTTCGGCCTGTTGATGGCGCTGGTTACCTGGATCAACATGGTGATCGCCTACCGGATGCGTCCCAAGTCCGGGCCGACATCTTCGCCGTCAGCGGCACTGGAGGGTGTGCGCGAGGCGATGGATTCGCGCAGCACACTGCTGATCATCAGCGCCGCCCTCGTGGTCGGCATCCTGGCCGGAGTGGGCGCGGTATCCATGGTCGATCCATTCCTGGCCTGGATAAATTCGACACCGTTCGGCACAGCCGATCCGTACTTCAACCTGGACGTGTCGTTCTTCATCTTCGACCTGCCCTGGTGGCGGTTCGTGGTCAGCCAGGTGATCTGGACGCTGGTCATCTCGCTGGTGATGGCTGCCGCAGTGCACTTCATCACAGGGTCGATGCGCAGCAACCCGTTGCGGATCAGCACCCCCGGTGAGGGACAGGTCCCGGAGATCAAGCTCAGTAACCCCTTCAGCCCTGGCGCCCAATCGCACCTGTCGGTGATCATCGGCCTGATTCTGTTGGCGATCGCCGCCGACCAGTTCCTGGGCCGCTATGTCTTTGCAGTGTCCGACAATGACGCATTGTTCACCGGTATCGGATACACCGATGACTATTCCCGCATCACCGCCAAACTCATCATCGCGGTGATCTGCGTGCTCAGCGCGGTCGCATTCTTCGTCAACGCCAAACTGCGTCGGTGGATCCTGCCGACCGCGGCGGTGGCGCTCGCGGTCGCTTCGAGCCTGATCGTGCAGGGTGCGGTGCCGGCCTTCGTCCAGCGGTTCGACGTGCTCCCGAACGAACCCAACAGGGAGCGACCATTCATCGAGAACCAGATCGCGGCGACCAGGGAGGCCTACGGGATCTCTGACGTCGAGATCACCGATTATGCGGCAACCACCACCGTCAGCGCTGGTCAGTTGAAGGCCGACGCAGCGGCACTGCCGGGTATCCGGCTGATGGATCCGCAGGTCATCGCGCCGGCATTCGAGCAGTTGCAGCAGGTGCGTGGCTACTATTCCTTCCCCGATGTGCTGGACGTCGACCGCTACACCATCGACGAGCAGGAGACCGACGCCATCGTCGCGGTGCGTGAGATCAACCCCTCCGGGCTGCCCGCCGAGAACCAGTCGTGGAACAACCTGCACACGGTTTACACCCACGGGTACGCACTGGTCGGTGCGTACGGCAACCGTCGTCAGCCGAGCGGTGAGCCCGACTGGATCGTGCGTGACATTCCGCCGGTGGGCGCCATCGAACAGGTGGAGCCACGGGTCTACTTCGGTGAGAACACCGATTTCTATTCCGTCGTGGGTGCCCAGGCAGATGGTGCCCCTGTCGAACTGGACACCCCCGGTGGTCGTGAGGGTGGCGGTGAGACCTACTTCACCTATGACGGCACCGGTGGGGTGCCGATCGGCAACTGGTTCGTCCGGTCGCTGTTCGCTGCCCGCATGGGTGACATCAACATGCTTTTGAGCAACCGGGTGCACTCGGAGTCGAAGATCCTGTTCGACCGGACACCGGCCGAGCGGGTGGCCAAGGTGGCCCCTTGGCTGAATATCGACAAGGACCCCTACCCAGCCATCGTCGATGGTCAGGTGGTGTGGATCGTGGACGCCTACACCACCTCGAACAGCTACCCGAATTCACAGCGGGTTGACCTTGCCACCGCGACAAGTGACTCCACCACGGAGTGGACGCCGATCGGTTCGGAGCGGCAGAACGTCAACTACATGCGCAATTCGGTGAAGGCCGTGGTGGATGCCTACGACGGCAGCGTGACGCTGTATGCGTGGGATACCGATGATCCGGTGCTGCAGACGTGGATGAAGGTCTACCCCGAGATCCTCAAGTCGGCAGACGAGATCAGCGAAGACCTGATGGCCCACCTGCGCTATCCGCAGGACTTGTTCAAGGTGCAGCGCGAGGTGCTGGGTCGCTACCACATGACCGAGCCCGATGCCTGGTACCAGCAGTCCGACCTGTGGCGGGTGCCGGAGGATCCCCGGTTCCAGAACACCAAGGAGCCGGCCTACTACCTGTCGATCAAGTGGCCTGGTGACGAGGCGCCGATCTTCAGCCAGACGGCTGTCTACGTGCCCAATGAGCGTGAGAACCTCGGTGCCTATATGGCAGTGGTGGCTGATGCAGCCGACGAGGACTACGGCAAGATCAGGGTGCTGAGGCTTTCCGACACCCACCAGGTGCACGGCCCCAACCAGGTGTTCAACGCCATCCAGACAGATGATCGGGTGCAGTCACGATTGCTGCCGTTCACCAGCCAGGGCGCTGCCGAGCCGGTCTACGGAAACCTGTTGACCCTGCCGCTGGGCGGTGGCCTGATGTACGTCCAGCCGATCTACACCCAGTCGCAGACCCAGGGTTCGTACCCGGTGTTGCGCTTCATCGTGGTGCGCTTCGGTGACCACATCGGTATCGGTGAGACCCTGCAGGCTGCGCTCGACATGGTCTTCGAGGGTGACGCGGGCGTGTCAACTGGTGAGGACCCGGTCGACCCGGGCGCTGATCCGGCCGACCCGGGTGCCGAGCCCACAGTGCCGATGATCGGTATCGAGGCTGCCCAGCGGTCGCTCGACGAGGCGGGGCAGGCCTACCAGGCCGCCGACGAGGCCCTGCGTGCTGGAGACCTGGCCGAGTACCAGCGCCAGATCGAGATAGCCCGTCAGAAGGTGGAGGCCGCGCAGGCCGCCATCGAGTAACCAGGCAAGAGCAGAAGGGGCGCCCACCGGTCTGGTGGGCG